>NZ_JACJSE010000005.1:300000-519109 GCF_014698045.1 Aulosira sp. FACHB-615 | reverse complement strand
TCATTCCACTCATTTGTAACGATTTTCTCGCTCCAGTGCGGATTGTGGGAATTTTCTTTTTAATCATTCATACACCGAACTTGTGTAACGAAACAATAAGTCGCACATCGCGTGAAGTAATTACCTTGCGTCGATACTTCGTTACCAACACAATATGTAAGTGAATGCAAAATACAGCATGAGAACTCTTTCTGAGTGAGGGTTGCACTCTCTCGTTAAGTGAATGGTATGATGACAGGAAATCCGCCCACGCAACTGCCTCAAGAAGGGCAGCAAGAGAAAGCATCAAAAAACAGGATTAAATCGGTCACTGTTAGATGTTGGAATTGGCAACTTGATATCGCTTATCAAATACAAACTTGATGAGTGTAATGGGGTATTTGTTGATGTACCCCTCAAGATTGCTCCATCTCAAACCTGTCCTAGATGTGGACACAAAAAGAAAAAAGAGTTGTCCCAACGTGTGCATAATTGTGAGGTCTGTAATTTTGTTGCTGATCGTGACGTAGCAGCAGCTATGGTAATGCTCAATTATGCTAAGGGGTTAGGAACTAGCCTCTCAAACGCTGATGCTGAACCTCTTTCTAAAAACCCACAGCATTGTGGAGGGTTTAGGAAAGTTCAGCAGGTGAAGCGTCTGAAACCAAGGGACTTCGCTTCGCGAAGTCCCTTGGTAGTTCATGATAATTGACTAATTTGTAATTTGTAATTTACATATTTTGTACTTAGCTTCCAATACAGTTTGGTTAACGTTTTAGTATTTTGAGATCCCCCTAAACCCCCCTTAAAAAGGGGGGCTGAAAATCATCTTTTACCCCCTTAAAAAGGGGGTCGCCGTAGGCGGGGGGATCTTAACCGAACCTTATTGACTTAGCTCCGATAAATGGAAGTCGTGTTAATTATCAATTGTGGCGTAAACCATATCCTAAAAATCATCAACATTTTCATATTTATAACTTCTTTAAGGGGTCGGGAGTATGGTAATTTAATTTATGAGCTTTTACTGGCTTTTTAAATATTTTTAATCCTAAAGAATGAGTTAGCAAATAAAAAGCTACGACTAAAGAATAATTTATTAAAAGACAAAACAACTAATAATAAAGGCATAGGTTTGATATACCTATAAACTTAAGTGAGGTAAAAAATTATGTCAAATAAATTCATTACATCTAATTTAGTTGTTGACTTATCAACAGCAGAACAGCAGTTATTATCTGGTGGACAAGGTACTGGAACAACATCAGATAGTCAGCCAACATACGGTGGACAACCTTCAGGCGGTCAATCAAGATATCCATCAAGTGGGTATAACTATCCTACCTACATTTGTCGTCCGGTTTACGGCAATGAAAGCGGCGAGAAGGATGATTAATGAATACTGAAAGTTAAGCTTAACTTAGGGTAATTACCCAAAACTTAAATATTGTTATTTTAGCTCAGTGCGATCGCTACACTGAGTTTTTTACATTGTTAACAAAAAACTATTACGTAATCTTACCACTTTTAAAAGCGTCCAAACTATACTGGTGAGGCTGACAAACATAGCTCTGATGCTTGAGCAATTTATGATCGCACTGGAAGGGTACAAAATTTTAAGAGAACTGTATGATAGCCCTCGTTCTCAGGTGTATCAGGGATACCGAGAGTCCGATCGCCAACCAGTCGTGCTGAAATTATTGCGGGAGGAATATCCTACCCCAGAAGCGATCGCTCGGTTTAAACTCGAATACGAACTGACACGCCGCTTTCAGGTTCCGGGAATTATCCAAGCTTACAGCATCGAAAAATATCAAAATACCTTAGTCTTAGTTTTAGAAGATTTTGGTGGACAACCTCTGCGGAGTTGGCTAACTCAAAATCCCTTGGCGCTGGAAAATTTTCTGCACATTGCAATTCAAGTAGCAGCAGCTTTAGGTGCAATTCACCAGCAACAAATTATTCATAAAGATATTAATCCTGGCAATATTCTGCTAAATCCCCAAACGCACCAAACCAAAATTATTGATTTTGGCATTGCAACGCTGTTGTCAAAGGAAAATCCAACTGTACTCAACCTAAATATTTTAGAAGGAACCCTCGCTTATATTTCGCCAGAACAAACAGGAAGAATGAATCGGGCAATTGATTATCGCAGTGATTTTTATTCTTTGGGGGTGACGTTTTACGAACTGCTGACACAACAATTACCCTTTATTAGCGAAGATCCGGTAGAACTTGTCCACAGTCATATTGCCAAACAAGCGATTCCGCCCCATAAAATTAATTCGGCAATTCCGGTAGTTATTTCGCAATTAGTGATGAAATTACTCGAAAAGACTGCGGAAGAAAGATATCAAAGCGCCTTTGGTTTACAAGCAGATTTACAACAATGCTTAGATTTATTGACAACAACAGGAGCAATTTCACCCTTTGAACTAGGAAAAAAAGATAGTTCTGATAGATTTCAAATTTCCCAAAAACTTTACGGTAGGGAACAAGAAGTTACCGACTTATTAATAGCTTTTGAACGGGCTAGTCGTGGACAAAGCGAAGTGATGTTGATTGCCGGTTACTCTGGAATTGGTAAATCAGCTTTAGTGCAGGAGATTTACAAACCAATTACGCAAAAACGGGGATATTTCATCTCAGGAAAGTTTGACCAATTTCAACGTAATATTCCCTACAGTTCCTTAATTCAAGCCTTCACAGCTTTAATTCGTCAACTATTAACGGCAACAGAAACAGAAATCAATATTTGGCGGGAAAAATTATTAACTGCTTTGGGTGACAATGGTCAAGTTATTATTGATGTCATTTCCGAAGTAGAACTGATTATTGGTAAGCAACCGCCTGTAGTAGAATTACTACCCCAAGAAGCTGAGAACCGCTTTAATTTAGTATTACAAAACTTTATTACTGTTTTTACTCAAAAAGAACATCCTATAGTCATTTTTTTGGATGATTTGCAGTGGGCGGATGTTGCATCTTTACAGTTAATTGAATTATTGATGAGTCAGTTAGATAGTAAATACTTATTGCTGATCGGGGCGTATCGAGATCATGAAGTAGATGCAACTCATCCTTTGCGGAGTGCGATCGCTACTTTAACAACAGCCGGGGTCACAATTAATGAAATTGCCTTAACACCCTTAGAATTGCCGCAAATTCATGCACTGCTGAGTGATACCTTTAATAGTCATGATTGGGATAAATTAACTCCCCTGGCACAATTATTACAGCAAAAAACCAACGGCAATCCTTTCTTTATGAATGAGTTTCTCAAGTCGCTGTATACAGAAGGATTGCTGCAATTTGATGTGCTGCGCCGGGAATGGGATTGGCAACTCAGCCAAATTCAGGCGGCACAAATTACCGATAATGTTGTGGAATTAATGGCGGGTAAAATTCAAAAACTGCCAATTAATTCTCAGCAAGTTTTACAGTTAGCATCTTGCATTGGCAATCAATTTGATTTAAAAACCTTAGCCATTGTCCAAGAAAAATCTCTGCCAGAAACAGCCGCCGAGTTATGGGAAGCGGTAGAAATGGGGCTAATTTTTCCCCAAGGTAACGACTATCAATTATTACAAGTAGGCGATCAAGAAGTTGCTGCCAACTTAACAAATTTAGATATTGTCTACAAATTCTTACACGATCGCGTCCAACAAGCAGCCTATTCACTCATCCCTCCCAGAGAAAAACAAGCAGTGCATCTGCAAATTGGGCAATTGTTATTGCAGAATATTACTATTGCAGAACAAGAAGAAAAGATTTTTGACATTGTTAACCAATTAAATTTCGGTTGGGAATTAATTACAGATGCACAACAGCGACAACAATTAGCCCAGTTAAACTTAACAGCCGGAAACAAAGCAAAAGCTTCCGCCGCCTACGAACCTGCTTTGCAATATTTAAAAACAGGAATTAATTGTTTAACAGCAACAAGTTGGCAACAGCAATATTCTCTGACTTTATCTCTGCACGAAGCGACTGTAGAAGCTGCTTATTTGGCTGGGGCGTTTGAATATATGGATGAATTAATTGAGGTGGTGTTACGTCACACTCAAACCACAATTGATCAAGTCCAAGTTTATGCCATTAAAATTCAATCTCTTGTCGCCAGAGATGAATTATTAACAGCCGTAAAATTAGGTTTGCAAGTTCTCAAACTTTTGGGAATCCCTTTAGCAGCTAATCCTGGACAATTGCAAATTTTGTTGGGACTATTAAAAACAAAACTCGCCTTAGCTGGTAGACAAGTACAAAATTTAGCTGATTTACCTCAACTAACTAATCCGACTAAGTTAGCTGCAATTCATATTTTATCTAGTATTGCTTCTTCAACTTATTTAGCAGCGCCAAACTTATTTCCTTTAACTGTGTTTAAACAAGTGGAACTTTCCGCCATACATGGCAATACGCCAGAGTCAGCTTTTGCTTACGCTACTTACGGCTTGATTTTGTGTGGCGTTGTCGGAGATTTAACAGGAGGATATGAGTTTGGTGAGTTGGCATTAAAACTAATAGAACGCTTAAATGCCAAAAATATGCAAGCTAGAGTATTGTTTGTGGTGAATAGTTTTGTGCGTCACTGGCGAGAACCAATTGCTAATACCTTACCTGCATTGCAAATTGCTTTTCAAGTAGGCCGAGATACCGGGGATACAGAGTATGCGTCTTTTTCGGCAAATGTTGGCACCAGTCATAGTTATTTTTGTGGTCAAGATTTAAAAGAAGTAGATCAAAGTTTAGCTAATTATTTAGAAGTAATTCAGAAGTTTAAGAAAAAGCCAGTTTTAGATTTAATTAAAATTTATCGGCAGGCGATCGCTAATTTGCAGGGTAAAAATGCCAATCCCTGTGAGTTGGTAGGGGAATTTTACAATATCACAACCAGCTTACACCTACACATTGAGACAAATTACCGCACAGCAACTTTTACTGTCTACACTCATTTATTGACATTGAATTATTGGTTTGAAGATTACCAAACTGCTTGGCAAAATGCCGAACTAGCAATTCCTTATATAGATGCTGTAGTGGCGTTATTTATCATTGGTTGGTTTTATTTTTATGATTCTTTAGTGCGGTTAGCCTTAGTAACAAATAGCAATTTAACAGAACGGCAAACATTCCTCAAACAAGTTACAGCCAATATCAAAAAGCTAAAAACTTGGGCGCAGTCTGCACCGAGTAATTACAGCCATAAATTAGCCTTAGTCGAAGCAGAATGGCATCGAGTCCATGATGAAACAGCAGAAGCGATCGCTTGTTATGATCGTGCCATTAATTTAGCTCAAGAAAACAACTATCCTAACGAAGCGGCGTTAGCCAATGAACTTGCAGCCAAGTTTTATCTCGCCCAAAATAAACAGAAAGTTGCCCAAGGATATATGCAGGATGCTGCTTATCTTTATTTACAATGGGGCGCAACTGCAAAAGTTAAACATCTGGAAAATCAATATCCCCAATTATTAAGCCGCAAGTTAGAAAGAATTACTAGTCCTCATCTTTCTACCAAAAGTACCAACGCCAGCAGCGTTACAAGTACCAGTGGTTCTGCTTCCCTAGATTTAGTCACAGTGATGAAAGCTTCCCAAGCTTTATCAGGAGAAATTCAGCTAGATAAACTGCTGACTAATTTAATGCAAATTTTAATGGAAAATGCCGGAGCGCAACAAGGGTGTTTACTATTAGAAACTAAAGGCAAGTTTTTAATTGAAGCCCAAGGTACAGTTGAAAAAAATAACATTCACGTCTTAAAATCATTGCCGATAGAAAATAGTTCAATGCTGTCTGTGGCAATTGTCAATTATGTCATCCGCACTAAAACAAGTGTAGTGTTGAATGATGCCACGCGCAAAGGTGAGTTTATCCGTGATCCTTATATTCGCCAATTTCAACCGCGATCGCTTTTATGTGCGCCTTTAATTAATCAAGGTAAACTCACTGGTATCATCTATTTAGAAAATAACTTGACCACAGGCGCATTCACCCCTGATCGTTTAGAGTTACTTAACTTACTTTCAACGCAAGCAGCAATTTCTCTGGAAAACGCCCGTTTATACACCGACTTAGCCGCCTTAAACCAAGCCTACGAACGCTTTGTTCCCCGTCAGTTTCTGCAATTCCTGAACAAACAAAGTATTGTTGATGTGCAGTTGGGTGATCAAGCCCAACAGGAAATGTCAGTTTTATTTACCGATATTCGCTCATTCACCACTTTATCAGAAACGTTAACCCCCGCCGAAAACTTTCAATTTATCAACTCATATTTGAGTTGTATGGAACCAATAATTATTCAACATAATGGTTTTATTGATAAATATATTGGCGATGCGATTATGGCTTTATTTGCTGGTAATGCTGATGATGCTGTGCAAGCCGGCATTGCGATGTTACAAGCTTTAGTAACTTACAATCAAGAACGGCAAACTCAAGGTCAAACCCCAATTCAAATTGGTATTGGGATTAACACTGGTTCGCTGATTTTAGGCACAGTCGGCGGCTTTAATCGTATGGATGGCACAGTCATTAGTGATGCGGTAAATTTAGCCTCAAGAATAGAAGGCTTAACCAAAACATTTAACACACCACTATTAATTACAGACCAAACATTTCAACGTTTGAAAAATTGCGATCGCTCTGATATTCGCATAGTTGGACAAGTAAAAGTCAAAGGTAAAATCACAGCCGTCACCGTTCATGAAGTATTTACCGCCGATGTTCCTGAAATTCGCCAAGGTAAATTAGCAACCACCGAATTATTTAACACTGCCCTCAAATTTTACCAAACCCAACAATTTACCTTAGCCGCCCAACATTTTCAAGATTGCTTACAACAAAACCCCTTAGATCAAGTCGCGCGAATCTATCTTAATCTTTGTCAGTCAGAGTTGCCGTTATCAACTATTTTCACGGAAGAGATTAAATTGTGAAAATTTAGCTAGTTATACCAATTTAAGAAAAGAATGCGACAGATAGAAATCAGGAAAGTCTTACTGGAGCTAAATTTTTTAATTACGTTAGCGCAGCGTTAGCGAGCCTGCGATAGCGAAGCGTTAGCGAGGAACGAGCGTCGCGTCATTGCGACTTGCGAATTGCGAATTGGTATTACATCTCAATACAGTTCAGTTAAGGTAACAACTTAGACTGGTGTAGGTTGGGTAGAGGAACGGAACCTAACATTCACGCATATTTTGTTGGGTTACGCTATCCCTACACCCAACCTACTATTCTCTTAACTGCGGTTTATTTTCTTTAACTAGGTATCATTGATGTCAACATTTTCATAGCTAGTGTAACTATTTTGATTAGTTATACTATTCCTAAAATTTCATCCAGAAATGTTTTAACAAGATTTACACTTTCTATCATAAGTGTAGTTTCATCAATCCAGCGATTATCCTGTATTGAAACTTGTAAAGTCCTTCCTGGTTTAAGGATGCTGCTAATGATTGATATGACTGCTTTATTTTTACCTGATGGCTTATTTAATTCTCGTAAATCATCTTTGCTTAATTGACTCTGATCAATACTAGAAACATAATTTAGTGCAAGTTGCAGTAAATCTGGGTAGTTTAACTTAGCACATTCTAGCAGAATGTCTTCTAAAGTACCTGCAACCAGATTATTAGGCATAATAAATATGCCACATCGTGGAGAAGTATTTGTGACTTTTCCTAGTGCAGATGGCAAAGGTAAAGCAATAGATTGAATTTCATTAATTAAGGCGTTAAATCTTGCTGAAGGTGTTTCATTGCTATCAGCGTCTAAAACAAAACCGACACTAAAAATCTCAGCAGATGAAATTAATGCTAAACTCTCTTCTACAGTATTCGCTAAACGTGTAATTCCTACCGCACTGTGTAAAGCAATAGACAATTCACTATTTTCTAAAAAAGTAGGAACAGGTACACGTTTCATCAAATCATCATCTACAGGAAATGTTTTTGGTACAAGTGGTTCCCAAAATGGATCTAGTGCAGATAATCTTGTGACTCGACGCAAGTTATAAAATTTTAGTAATCGAATTAAAAATTCAATATCTTGTGGCCCTTCTGCCACTATATAACAATATTTAACCATGACTACCTCTAATATCCAATCCGCGCTCAGAGCGTAGTCTATGCAGAAGATTACCAGAAAATCTTTGTGGTGGTTTTCCTTGGGGATTTAATCGAAAAGCAACAATATTCTCTGTACTCATATCTGTTTGTAACATAGCATCAACCGCTTCCAGACTATGAGTTGTAGTGAAAAGCTGTACATTTCTTTTACAACAAGCTTCCACAAGCCAAGAAAATACTCTACTCAGTGCTGAAACATGAATAGATGTTTCAATTTCATCAATTAACAACACACCATTTTTAGTAGAGAACAAAGTTAAAGCAATTACTAAAGTTCGCTTCAGTCCGTCGCCAAAAGTATATAAAGGCGCAAAACCTAATTGTTGATGTTCTATATAAAGAGTTGCTTTAGCTGTAGATGGAGATAATATTTGAATATCAATAATATTTTTGTCAAACCATTGAATTATTTCTAATACTTCTTGTTTTCCACCTGGATCTTCCAAAATTATTTGTGTTAGTCGCTCTAAAATTGGCTGTGATGAAGAATATGAGGGAGATACAGTTGCATTGTTGACAAAAGGTTTACTTCTTTTACGCCAAATAAACCGCTCATTTTCCCAAATTTGAAATATTTCTTGGCGTTCTACTTCCTGAGTAAATAAATCTCTTTGTCCTGTTTTAGAATAAGCTATAACTTTTAATTCCAGACCTGAACGTACAGAGTCAGTTTCAGCAGTAGACACATCTTCATTTAATTGCTCATTATGAGGATTTTCTGATCCACTACCATAAATTTCTTCTAAGGTTGCTTTCAGCCCAATTATAGAAGTATTACCACTGGTATTAATTAAAATCTCGCTGTTGCTCTCTTCTTGATTAAAAGAGTTGATATTTTGCGGAAAAATCCATTTTAATGCGTCAATATCTGGGCGAGGAATTGCCAATGCTTTACCAAGATAAACGCGGCGTTGTGAAATTTCTAACCACTGAAATGGATCAAGTGGATTACATAAAATTGCAATAGCTTCTAAAATGCTAGTCTTTCCTGAATTATTATCACCAACAAAAATATTTACCTGTCCTAATTGGGACAGTGCTATTGTCTTTAACCCGCGATATCTATTGATTTGTAGATGGTCAAAGACATGATTCATGTTGATGATTCCTGAAACCTAAAATTTTTAGCTAAAATAAATATCATTGTTATGTAAATATAATTACTTACATAATAAATGTGATGAGTCATATTTATTATGTAACAACTCACATTATTAATGCGATCGCTCACATCATGAATGTACTGGTTCACATTATGAATGTAACGACTCACATTCACAATGTATTAGTCTGCAATCAAACTGCACGCTTACGTTAAATATTATCCTAGCTAAAAAATTTATATTACTGATAATTTTTTAGTTGCAATGGGTACGTTAAATATGTATCCTTATACGGAAACATCCATGCCTACCCAAGACACTACACGTCGTTTATCTCGTCAGATAATTATTCAAGACACCACTTCCTTACACGGGTTGCAAACGATTAACAACTATACAACAACCCGCGCTGATGCCACAGAAGACGCTTTGCAGACAGCTTATCAAAAAATGTTAATGCTGCAACAAGTCGAAAATGAAAAACTCACTTTATACCGTGCGGCTACTGATGCGGCGAGATTAGCCGAATGGGAATTTCACAACGCAGTGTTAGCCATGAAAGAAGTTGTGCGGGGACAATATGGTTCAGATAGTGATCAAGCGCAAGCCGTAGGATTTAAGAAAAAATCAGACCGTAAACGTCCCGCTCGCAAAAAGTCAGTAGCGATCGCTAGTTAATTAATATATAAATCTTACGTACACAGTTTGTCTATGGAAACTGGGTAAAAGAGTGTAAGGGTATAGGGTGTCAGGTTTTGGATAAATACACTCTTATACCTTTACACGTTCTTTGTTTTCTTTCATCCTCAGATTCCGCAACGCTGAGTTTATTCTCTAAAATAGAGGTAGGTAAAAGCGTCAGATTACCAAAAATTTAATTGTGACAACATCTGCTCAAATACTACCACTAGTCAAAGATCCAGAGCGTCTAGAAAACCGATTAGCTGAAATCCCGCCGGAACCCGGTGTTTATTTTATGCGGGATGGCAGCGATCGCATTATATATATAGGTAAGTCACGGAAATTGCGATCGCGTGTGCGTTCTTATTTTCGTGAAGGCTACACCAAAAGCGAACGCATCGCCACAATGGCGAGACAAGTCACAGAAATTGAGTTTATTGTCACCGACACCGAAGCCGAAGCTTTGGCGTTAGAAGCCAATTTAATTAAGCAGCACCAACCATACTTTAATGTGCTGCTCAAAGATGATAAAAAATATCCTTACGTTTGCATCACTTGGTCAGAAGACTATCCCCGCATCTTCATTACACGCAAACGTCAACTAGGTAAAGAAAAAGATAAGTTCTACGGCCCTTATACAGATACAGGTTTATTAAGAGAAATCCTCCGCATTAGTAAGCGCATCTTTGCACTCAGACAACGACCCCAACCTTTATTTAAAGACCGTCCCTGTTTGAATTATGACATGGGGCGTTGTCCTGGTGTCTGTCAACAATTGATTTCCCCGTCCGAATATCGCAAAACTGTGCAGAAAGTAGCAATGGTATTCCAAGGTAGAACTCAGGAATTAATTGATATTTTGAGCGAACAAATGCACAAAGCCGCCGAAGCTTTAAACTTTGAATCGGCGGCACGGATACGTGATCAAATTTCTGGGTTAAAATCTCTGACGGCAGATCAAAAAGTATCCTTACCAGATGATACAGTTTCGCGGGATGCGATCGCTTTAGCCGCAGATACACAACACGCCTGCATTCAATTATTTCAAATTCGCGCTGGACAATTAGTCGGACGCTTGGCGTTTGTTGCTGATGCACAAGCTGAATCAGGTGCAATTTTACAACGAGTTTTAGAAGAACATTATCAAACTGCTGACGCGGTGGAAATTCCGACGGAGATTTTGGTACAGCATGAGTTACCCGACACAGAAATATTAGCGGATGTTTTAACTCAGAGGAAGGGTAGAAAAGTCACAATTGTTGCGCCTCAACGCCAAACCAAGGCAGAATTAATTGAGATGGTTGAGCGTAATGCCCAATATGAATTACAAAGAATGCAAAAATTGGGCGATCGCAATACACAAGCCATGCAAGATTTAGCAGATATTCTCGACTTACCAGAATTACCCCACCGTATTGAAGGTTACGACATTTCCCATATCCAAGGTTCTAATGCGGTTGCTTCTCAGGTGGTATTTATTGATGGTTTACCCGCCAAGCAAAATTATCGCCATTACAAAATCAAAAATCCCACCGTCACAATAGGACATTCCGATGATTTTGCCAGTTTAGCAGAAGTCATTCAACGGCGGTTTCGGAAATATAGCGAAGATTCCCAACTACCACGCGCCGGCAATCCTGACTGGCCTGATTTAATTATGATTGATGGCGGTAAAGGTCAGCTATCATCTGTCGTTGGCGTGTTGCAAGAAATGAACTTACTAGAAGACTTGCGGGTTGTGAGTTTGGCAAAACAGCGCGAAGAGATTTTTTTACCGGGAGAGTCGCAACCCTTACCCACCGACGCAGAACAACCAGGAGTCCAATTACTTAGAAGGTTACGGGATGAAGCCCATCGGTTTGCCGTGAGTTTCCATCGTCAACAACGCAGTGATAAACTAAAGCGATCGCGTTTAGATGAAATCCCCGGCTTAGGACATCATCGCCAAAAGCAACTATTAGGTCATTTTCGCTCAGTCGATTATATCCGCCAAGCTACACCCGCTCAACTCGCCGAAGTTCCAGGAATCGGCCCACGACTAGCACAGGAAATCTACGATTACTTTCATCCCGCGTAAAAGCTTCAAGGTGAAGAAGAGTCGAACTGCATTCTTCTTAATCCGCCTTCAGTTGTACAATCTGCCATTTCACTGAGAAACTCAGGATAATATTCTGTATTTCTAATTAACCAGTCAGCAGTTCTAACTTTAGCATTGCTTTGAAACTTACCTGCAACTGGATAAATTTCATTATTTTTCAGTGCCAAAAAACTTTCAACTCTCCCTGAAACCCTGGCATTAGTCTTGTCTTGATAGATTGCTTTAAACCCAGCCATTTTAGTAATAGAAGTACCTTTGTTTAAAGAGCAAGCAGAACCACTCTTGATGTTGGCAGCAATCAATAAGTTATCACTAGTAATAAAAAAGCGCATATTGTTTATTACTGATTCTGTAACTTCAGCACGAGCAGGCAATAAAGCAATAGTTAAACTGGCTAAAGCAATCGGTATGACTAAAAATCTTTTCATTGTCTTCAACATTAAATTCCATGTTTCTAATATCTATAAATTTAGCGATGATGACAATCGTAAGATTAGTGAAATTAAAATCAAGGGAAAATGAACCTTCAGTATATTATTATTAAGTCATTTTCATCTTAGATAATATCCAAAATCATCTGCGTGCATCCGCGTCCATCTGCGGTTAATTCCTTTTTAGTATCTGACTGCAAATTTCAACCTCACTCTATAACCTATCCCCCATGACGTAAATACAAATAAATCAACAATGCCAAAATTGCTAAAAATAAATTCAAGGAAAAACGACTCAGAATAAAACGCCCAATTTCTGGATAAAAAAACTGCCTCCAACGTAAAGGTTCAAGAACTCTAGCTAACAAAAATAACCCAAAAATAGCATTTCCTCCCAACATCAGTGCAAATAACACTAAACCTCTATGCCATGAGCGAGAAATTAAGATGATTGGTGGTTGCTTCTGTACCCTTCTTAATAATTGTTCTAATCGCCAAAACATCCACAATAAAAAGGGAAATAAACCATAACTGAGAAAGTTAATTGGTACAGCATAACGCCAAGCAATTGATAAAAAATTCACCAGTGCATGACAAACCACAGAATTGATAAAAGCTGAGAAAATTAACTTCTGGTGGTGATGTAATTTGAGATTTGAGGCAAAATAAACTCCTAAAGCATAACCCCAAGGTGCAGAAAACATTGTATGAACTGGTGTACCAATACTCCGGTCAAGAATTGAGGCGGTACCGTGGTAAAGGTAAATCCAGTTTTCTTCGGCGGTAAACCCCAAAGCCACAGCAATGGTAAATAGCAAAATGCTACTGCTGCGGAATCGATATCTGCGTTGGAGATAGATAATGGGGAGAATAACGGCGATGAACTTGCAACCTTCTTCAATGGGGCCGATTTCTATGAGTTGACGTAAGGCTGCGCCAAAAAGCGATCGCTGAATTTGTTGCCAGTTTACAATTGAATTAAATCCCAGTTCCGCCAACCATTGTAAACCCAGGGCAGCACCACCAGAAATTGCCCCGGCTATAAAAAACCACAGCAAACGCAGTAAAGCCGGAGCAAAGACAACACGGTAATAGTAATAACCTAAAAGTAACAGTGGGGGAATTGCCGCCCATAGTATTACAGCTAAATTAGTCACGCACCTTAGCAATTACAGTCCGGTGGCGGGGGCTATTGCTGCTAATTGTAGGCCGTTGAAAACCTGCATCCATCAAAGCTTGCTCAATATCCAAAGAAAAGTACTCATCTAAATATGGTTCAGTACTCTTGAGCAAAGTCAAAATGTAGGGAGGCATTTTTTTGTAAATTTCCGATTTGGGATTCATGTCCATAATTGCCAGATGACCACCAGGACGCAACAACCGCCGCGCTTCCACAAAAATTTGGCGCGTGGGTGCTTGGGGTAATTCATGACAAATCAGAAACAGCGAAACCAAATCAAAAGACGCATCTGGTAGCCCTGTTGATTCGGCTGCGGCATGAAGCCAATTGATATTAGCTTGACGTTGCTGGGCGCGGTAGTTAGCAACAGCCAGAAAGTAGGGAGACAAATCTAAGCCTGTCACTTTCGCTTCGGAATAAACCTGCTGCAAAGCAAAAGTACTTAATCCCACACTACATCCCATATCCAGAATGTCGCGTGGTTCCTCAGCCAAAAAAGGTTTGAGAATATTATGATAACTCTGCCGGAGTTGGCGATCGCCTTCAACTTCAGCACCAGGCCAAATTTTCGCGTGAACAGCATGGGCAGCAGGTTCGACTTCAAACGCCGCTTGCCAACTCAGATTGCCTTGTTCGTAGGCATGAAATGAAGTGACATAATAATCTGGATAGGAAAGCTGCGGATTTTGTACCTGCGCTAAATCTGTTGACCAATTACGCGCTTTGAGTTTCTCTACTTCCTTTGTCCAAGGCACACCAATTTTTTCAGCGCGTTTAATCATCATTTGCCGGGCTTGGTGCTTGGCTAGGTTCGCTAAAGGCTTAATTGCTAAAATGCCGTTTACCAAGTTAACAGCCCAGTTGGGAGAGTTTTGTACAGCAGCAGTCATAAGTTGATTTGCATTGAACAGCCTTTTTTACTTATGACATAATTCCTGCAAGCCAGTCTAGCAATAGTTAAGTTCCGTAACTGAGTTGGAGGTGGGGAATAGGGTGTGGGGAGTGTGGGGAGTGTGGGAAGAGAGGGGAGTGTGGGGAGAGAGGGGAGTGTGGGGAGAGAGGGGAGTGTGGGGAAAGATTTCTTCACCATCCTCCCACACTTCCCCCGCATTTCTCACAAGCTTCAGGCGTTTGATGGGGCAGAGGGGCAGAGGTGCGGAGGGGCAGGGGAGAGAGTACCTTCATTCTCCCCTGCTCCCCTGCTCCCCTGCTCCCCTGCTCCCCTGCACAGGCTTTGAAAGGTGTGGTGAGAAATCCGGGTTCCCACCCTTCCCACACCCCTGGATTTCTCACAAGAGAGAAATCCAGGTAGCCCCTAACCTCTAATCTTTCTTTGCTTCAGGAAATTTATATTATCTGAGTTTCTAACTGCACATTAATCTTTAGAATTAAAATGCTTTGGGATAATTGCTCTAAGTACGGAGGGAGGAAAGTTAAGCAGTGGATATTTTAGACCTGTTTCAAAAGGGTGGGCCAGCGATGTGGCCTTTGGCAGTTTTGTCAATTCTGGCTTTGAGTGTGATTTTAGAGCGTTTGTGGTTTTGGCTGCGGATTTTAAATCAAGAAAAGGAAGTAGTGAACCGTGTTCTAGATGCAGCCCAAGAAGATTGGGATATAGCCGCAGATATCGCTAAACGATCTACAGATCAGCCCATTGGGCGATTTCTCTACGCGCCTTTACGCCTGTTAAAAGTGGATTTGGAAACTTTTCGTTTAGCACTAGAAGCCACAGCCGAAGACGAATTAGCCGGGATGCGTCGTGGTGAAAAACTCTTAGAGGCGGTGATTGCACTTTCCCCACTGTTGGGACTATTGGGTACAGTGTTGGGTTTGATTCACTCTTTGCGCTCAATTCGCATTGGTGATTTAGGTACAGAATCAGCTGCTGGCGTAACTACCGGGATTGGTGAATCTTTGATTAGTACTGCCGCAGGGTTAATCGTTGCAATTATTAGTTTGGTATTTTATCGGCTATTCCAAGGTTTTTTAGTTAACCAAGTCAAAATTTTTCGCAAGGCGGGGAATGATTTGGAATTACTTTATCGTCAATCTCCACCAGAATTTAGCAACAATACAGCAATTGTGCATGAAGCTTCTCGTGAAACTGTCACTCCACCCCGCAAAAAAGCTAAAAATCTATTTCCCCAACCTCCAGAAGAACCAGATGTGACTGATTCATTAGATCCTGAGTCATAAGAAGGCAGTGGTTCGGCTCCTTTCGACTGCGCTCAAGGCAAGTCGCTCACCAACCAGAGGCAGGAGGCTCACTTCGACTACGCTCAGTGACCAGGAGGCAGAAGACAATTTATTACTCAGCACTCACACTTCGACTTACCTCGACTTCGCTCGGTACAAGTTGCTCAGTGAACAGCACTCAGCACTCAGCACTTTGCTATAACTAAAATTTTACAGACGATGAAAGTTAATCTGCATACTCCAGTTGAAGAAGTACAAATTCAAATCATTCCTTTAATTGATGTTGTTTTTTGTATTTTGACGTTTTTTTTGTTAGCAGCATTACAATTTACTCGCCAACAAGCCATTAATGTTGATTTGCCTAAAGCTTCTACCGGGACATCTGCGATCGCAGGACAATCTGGTAGTCAAATTGTGACCATTGATGCTGTGGGTAATATTTACATTGAAAAACAGCCTGTAAAACGCGAGGAATTAGCAGAGATACTCAGGCAATATCTCGCACAAAACCCGAATGGGATTTTGGTATTAAATGCTTCCCGAACTGCAACTTATAATGATGTGGTGGAAACCCTAGATTTGTTACGCCAAGTCGGAGGCGATCGCGTTTCTTTAGGCATTATCCCTGGGCCGAGTCAAACTTCCACCACTCAACCTAATCAGCTGCCAGAATCCTATTTTCCCAATAATCCTAGCGTGCCTAATGCACCAATTCCCGAAACCAATCCCCAGGGAAATTTTAATCCCAATATCCCTATTAACCCTAACCAAATACCTCCCAATTATGGACAGCCCCCCACTGGGGAAGGCGTAATTCCTGGTGTACCAAATGCACCAGCAACACAAATACCAGTAGCACCAGGAAATCCGAATAATTCTGCTCCAAACTGATAAATTTGAACAGAATTTTCCCATTTAAAATGCAGTGATGGAAGATGCAGCAAAAATCCTTCTTCATCTTCCATTGTGGATTTTGGATTATGACTCCTGACTTCTGACTTTTGGTCACTGAGCGTAGTCGAAGTGAACCTCCTGCCTCCTGATAATTTCTTACCCAAACCTAAAGATATAAAAAATAAATTATTGATAGAGAAAAATATCTGGTAATTTACAAGTAATTGGCAAAGCTTCAAAAAATCTGAAATCGGTTGCTTAAACAAGCGATCGCCAATCGCCATTCGCGTTTCAAGGGTTGTGGCAATGAATGCAATTGTAACGCTTTTTATTGTGTGGGTAGTAACATCTATCAGCCTGCTGATTATTAGTAAACTTCCCCTCGGAGTTGAAGTTGACTCACCTAAAAAAGCCTTTATTTCAGCAGCAGTTCTCGGTATTGTTACGGCGATCATCAGACCGATTTTACGCCTAATCTTTGCAGTACCGAATTTCCTTACATTTGATTTATTATCCGGCATCTTCACTTTTATGATTGCCGTTGTTTGTTTTAGTATTGCTGCTTGGTTAGTAGAGGGCTTCCGGTTACGTTTCGGTATCTGGAGTGCTGTGTTAGGCGCGTTAGCTCTCACCTTCATCAACAGCTTAATCTACAAATTACTCGGTGTCTGATATTTCAGAGGTTAGAGGTTAGTACCGCTACGCGGAAGTCAAAAGTCAAAAGTTAAAAGTCAAAAAGCTTATATTACAAGCTTTTCACTAACTTGAAATGATATCTTTATTTCCGCCGACCTGTACTAGTCCTTAGTCTCTACTCACTTTTTTTCAAAGCAGCGAATAACTAATTCTCAGTGGCGAAACCATGTTAAGATACATCTCAATTATGAAAGCTGTGTTGGATAGATTGGATAAAAACGAACATGGAAGCAGCACTATTATTAGCTAAACTGCCCGAAGCTTACCAAATTTTCGATCCTCTGGTAGACGTTCTTCCAGTAATTCCTGTTTTCTTCTTGTTACTTGCTTTCGTATGGCAAGCAGCTGTGGGATTTAGGTAAGTTAAGTAAATTTTTCATCAATGGGACAGGTATTGTACCTGTCCTATTTTTTTTGACAATATGTTTTTGCTAAAACTTGATATTTCTTAATTATTTGTAACAACTAGCAAAAAGTTAAGTAATATAGTTGATACAGACTAATTTAAACTTATGCCAATTGGAAAAAAGATTGCGATCGCATGGATTGACAGAACCTAGACATAGACTGCAATTCTTAATCCAAAATGGTATTAATCTTTTTAGCCAAGGGTTTTACAGTCAACAAGGAATTAAATATTTATGGGTAACATTAAATTTGTTAAAGAAGACAAAGAAGTCATAGCTGCTAATGGCGCTAACTTGCGGCTAAAAGCGGTAGAAAACGGTATTGATTTGTACACACTATTTGGAAAAATGACCAACTGCGGTGGTTATGGTCAGTGTGGTACTTGTGTTGTAGAGGTAGTAGAAGGTTTAGAAAATCTTTCGCCGCGCACCGATGTAGAAAAGCGCAAATTTAAGAAAAAACCCGATAATTACCGCCTCGCCTGTCAAGCTTTAGTACATGGCCCTGTGAGTGTAGTAACAAAACCTTAACCCTTAAAGCTTACCTGCCAGCAGCATTGGTGACATAAGAAGTAAAAAAAATAAGGCTAACACGGGCATCGATGATGCTATTCTAAAGTTGTTGACTGGAAAATATAGAGAGGCTTCTTTGCCATGCAAGTTAATGACTTAGGGTTCGTAGCGAGCATTCTGTTCGTACTAGTTCCCTCTGTGTTTTTATTAATTCTGTACATCCAAACAGCCAGCCGCGAAGGTAAAAAAGATAGTTAATAGTTTGTGCATAAGATAAAAAACCCCTACACCACTGGTGCGGGGGTTTTTATTTATCAACCGCTAAATTTGGAGTAGAGAGAGGTTAGAGACTAGAGGCTAGTTAAAAAATACTTATCCTAACGCGATGTGCAACTTATTTTTAAAACCCCTCTCCAAACCTCTCCCCGAAGCGGAGAGAGGCTTTGAGTCTTGCTCCCCTTCCCTGCGAGGGAAGGGGTTGGGGGTTAGGTTTGAGAGAAAGTTGCACACGGTTTTATCCTAGTACAACGTGGCGGAAGTAAAGATACCATTTCAAGTTAGTGAAAAGCTTGTGATATAAGCTGTTTGACTTTTGACTTTTGACTTTTGACTTCCGGGTAGCGGTACTAGCCTCTAGCTCCTCGTAGTTTTATGCACTAGTTCTTGCCAACAATACTGGACAAGTAGCGTTAACTCGAACATAATCAGACAAAGAAGCACCGATGAGTCTGTCTATATCGACAAAGCTCTTGGCTACTGATGGACGACGATCTGGAGAACCGAGTAGAAGCAAGTCTACACTCAACTCTTCGGCGAGACGACAAATTTCTTCACCGGGTTTACCGCTACTGGTGTAGCAGCGAGTTTGGACACCATATTTTTGAGCTTCGGCGTAAGCTGCGCCAAAAATGGGATTTTTTTCGGGGATAACTTCAGCAACTTCTGAGGTTTTACCGCGCAAATCAGTATTAATATGAGTCAGAATTAATTGGCTACCAGGAACACCTCGCAGCAAGAATAAAGCTAAACTTAAACAATGTTTGGCTGGATCAGAATTATCTAACGCTACCATGATGCGTTTAATTCTTTTGACATAAATGTCATCTTTAACCAGCAACATGGGGCGAGAAGACAATTGAAAAACATACTGACTGACAGAGTTTGCCAAAATTGACTGCAAACGCTTGAGTCCGCGTGAACCCATGATGATTAAGTCAGCATCAATTTCATCGGCTACTTGACAAACTACGTCTTTGGGTTCACCTTGCCGTAAAATCGAAGAAACTTGGCTAGGATCTAAGTTTAAAGACTGAATGGCGTTGGCAAGAATTTTACCCCCTTCTTCCCATTTATTTGTCATTGCAGAAGCAGTACTTTGGGGAGGTACAACGTGCAGAACTGTTACTTTAGCACGTTGAATTGATGGTACTTCTTTCAAGGTTTTGAGCATTTCTTCTGCATGACCTAAGCCCGAAACCGCTAACAAAATTTTTTCTATCATTGCTTAATTCTGACTTGTAAATGTTGCTTTAGTGTTTGCTATTCAGGAATTGGCTCAGTTGATTTACCAACTTTTGGCTCAATAACCTAACTTTTTTACGCAGGATTACCTGTTGTTTGAAATGTTAATTATTTCTGCCTAACTATCGGACTGAGTATTTGAGAGCAAGTCAAGTTGAAATCACTAGTATATTGCAGATAAAATACATGAAATCAACTAGAAACATTTAGTTTTATTGCTACATCTTACCTAGTCTTTTTACTAGGCTTCAATAATTAAGCTTACTCTTAATATTAGCTCAGTTAACTTTATAAAATATGATGTTATTTATTATTTTTAATCTATATTAACTTTTATTCATTAGAAGCAAGTTAAGTATTGCAAAGAAGTCTGAGAAAATTAGGGCAATTATACCATTGTTTCTGGGAGCGATCGCCTGCTTTAAAGAAAAGATAGCTTTATCAAATATTAAGTTTTTAATTATAACTTTAGTTTCGTTTATGGGAACAATAAACTATAACTATTTAACTGCATAAAAAACTGTGCTTATGCAATTTTCCCCAATACTTGCTACTCTCCTACTGGCTGTCACATCACCAGCTTTAGTATTGTATCATTCACAACTTATCCTTGCTCAAGCGCCAACTCCCACTGCGGAAGAACGCCTCACCGAAGCCATCATGTTAAATAATCAAGGTGAGGGAATAGTTTATAAGGATTTAGTGGGTTTGGCTGATTTACAAGCCGGGTTAGAACTCTTTCAACAGTCCTTAGCAATATTTAAACAGTATGGTGCGAAGGCTGGAGAAGCCAATAGCTTGGTAAATATTGGCTACGTTTATTTACGGAAAGGAGAGTACCCTAAAGCACTGGATTTTTTGCAGTCAGCCTTAGATATTCGCCGCAAACTCCGCGATAAAGAGAACGAATGGATACCATTATCTTATATCGCTGAAGTCTATCTGAATCTCGGAGATTATCAAAAAGCTCTCGATTTTTATCAACCTGCTTTAAAAGTTCTCCAAGAACTAAAAGCGGCAAATCCTCAAGGTTATAATTACGCAACTAGCGAAACTATTTTATTAGCAGATATAGGCTCAGTTTACTTCCGTACTGGCAAATATTCTCCAGCTTTAGAGTTTTATCAACAAAGTTTGACAATTCAAAAAGCCAAGGGTGATAAAAGTGGTACTGCTCAAACTTTAAACAACATTGGTGTTGTTTATCTCAACTTGGGAAACTATGCTCAAGCCTTAGATTCTTATCAGCAAGGATTAAAAGATTTACAAGAATGCTGTTCTACTTTTTATGGAACGCAAGCAGCGATTTTCAATAATATTTCAGGTGCATATTTTAGCTTAGGTCAGTATCAAAAGTCCTTGGAGTTTGCGGAAAAGTCTACAAATATTTATAAAAAACTTGGCACTGGAGAATATCAAAGTACAGACGAGCAAGCAATCAAGTTATTGTATAATGCCCTTGGTCAAAATGCTCAAGCTCTGCAACAAGTTACCAATCGTGCTAATGTTGGTGATGCGTTTGGCAAAGATTCATTTCAATTTCAAGGTGCAGCGTTAAATCTGAATAACATTGGGCAGATTTATTTTAGCTTGGGTAAGTATGACGAAGCACTCAAGTTATATCAGCAAGCTTTAGAGATATACAAGCAAAATAACTATAAATTAGGTCTTGCAGTTGCACTAAATAATATTGGACGAGTTTACCAAAATTTAGGTAACTATAACCAAGCCTTGGAATATAATCAGCAGGCTTTAGCTAATTATCGGGAAGTTGGCGATCGCACTGGTGAAGGCGTAACAATTAGTAACTTAGGGCAAGTTTATCAAAAACAAAATCAATACGATCAAGCTTTGGGGTTATATCAGCAAGCTGTTGCTATTCATCGAGAGGTGGAAGACAAAATTAGTGAAGCTGCTACACTGAAGTTTTTAGGGGACGTTTTAGCAGCCCAAAATCAACCACCACTAGCGATCGCATTTTACAAGCAATCGGTTAATTTAACCGAAACGATTCGCCAAAGTTTGCGGGGTGTGCCGACAGATGTTCAGAAATCTTACACCGAAACCGTCTCGGAAAGATATCGCCGTCTAGCTGATTTATTATTGCAGCAAAATCGTCCAGCCGAAGCGCAACAAGTTTTAGATTTGCTGAAAATTCAGGAAGTTAGTGATTATATTGGCAATCGCGGCGCTAGTACACCAAAAGTCACAAATCGCAATACTCAACGGGGAAGTACTGCAACCGTAGCAGTGACACCCGAAAAATTACCGTTGAAACCACAGGAAGAGCAAATATCTCAGAAGTATAGCGCCATTCAAGATAAAGCGATCGCTCTTGGGAAAGAACTCACCACCCTGCGAAAAATTCCCCCGCAAACCCGTACCGCAACGCAAGAAAAACGCCTTGCTGAATTAGTGAAACTGGAACAAAGTACTAACGCCGAATTTAACAAGTTTATTAAAAGTCCCTCGGTTGTGGCGTTGGTACAACAATTATCAGCCACATCAGGACAGGAAAATTTAAACTTACGCCAACTTAATTCTTTAAGAGATAACTTACGCCAGTTAAATCAAAAAGCTGTTTTGTTATATCCTTTAGTTTTAGATGACAGGTTAGAGTTAGTTATTGTCTCGGCTGATGCGCCACCAATTCATCGTACTGTACCAGTCAAAGCCGCAGAATTAAACCAAACAATTAATGAATTTCGAGAAGCAATTCTTGTTCCTTACAAAAATAGTAAAACCCCAGCCAATAAATTATATAACTGGTTGATTAAACCTATAGAAAATGACTTAAAACAAGCCGAAGCTAAAACTATAATTTATGCCCCTGATGGTAAATTGAGATATGTGCCGTTAGCCGCATTATATGATGGGCAGAATTGGTTAGTGCAGAAGTTTGTCATTAATAATATTACCTCTGCTAGTTTGACTAAATTAGTGAATCAACCACCAACCCCAAGTAATGCTTTAGCTGCGGCTTTTACTAAAGGCGAATATACAGTAGCAGTTGGTCAACGCCAAGAAATGTTTAGTGGTTTAGAATTTGCTAAAGCTGAAGTTGAAAACGTAGCTAAAATTCTTCCTGGTAGCAAGGTTATCTTAGATAAAGATTTTAATCCTAATGCAACAATTCCCCAAATGAATGATTACAAAATTGTACATTTGGCGACGCATGGTAAGTTGGTAGATGGTTCCCCAGAAGATTCATTTATTGTGTTTGGTGATGGCGAACACGCGACTTTACGAGATATCGAAAATTGGTCTTTGTCAAATGTTGATTTAGTAGTGTTGAGTGCTTGTCAGACTGGTTTAGGTGAAAAATCAGCCAATGGACAAGAAATTTTAGGGTTAGGATATCAGATCCAATTAGCAGGTGCGAAAGCTACAATGGCTTCATTATGGGCTGTATCTGATGGTGGGACACAAGCTTTAATGAATGAGTTTTATGCAGCTTTGAAAGTGGGGAAAGTTACTAAATCTGAGGCGTTACAAAAGGCGCAAATTGCTTTATTGACGGGGAAGAATAGTGAGTTTAATCATCCTTATTATTGGTCGGCTTTTATTTTAATTGGTAATGGGTTGTAGATGATGGATTCTTCTATCTCTTGCAATGCTGCTATCAAAAGTTGTGCGATCGCTCTATCTTGCACCAACTATCTTATCGCAATCCTAAATGATTTATAAACATCTCTGTCCCTGTTCTACCTTGTCCCCCTTGTCCCCCTTGTCTTCATTGTTCACATATCAACTATGACTGCTATATTATCTATGGATAGCCCAATTATCGGGAATCCTTTCTAAAAGTCCAGAACCAAAAACTTGATTCATGTTTAAGTAATCAAGATGGACATAACCAATATGACAATGACAAGTTTGGTTAGTGCAAGGTTGGTCAGATAAAGCTGTTTCCCAATCAGAATCATAAATATTACCAATTGGTGATTTAATAAAATGACAACGGCGTATTGTCCCATCGCCATCAACAGAAATTACTGATTTTCCAGCCCGACAAGAATGACCAAAACTAGGATAATGTTTGGTATTTAATTCATATAATGGGTCGATAGATTGGAAAAACTCTCTGTCTGCTGATGATAAATTGGGGAGTTCAGCTTTGACAGCATTAATCCACAGATAAATTTGGTTTGGTAATTCTTGACGTAAAGCGGCTATTTCTGATTTAAACTTGGGGAAGCCCACAACTCCGACGCTCAATTTAACATTTTGGTGGTTTAATTGCAGGCATTTGGATAAAAAGCGATCGCGTGATACCCATTCTGAGTGAAAAGTAGCCCAAAGTGCCAATTTATCTTTGTTACATTCCTCTACCCAATCTAGTTGACAAGAGAGATTAGTTTGAATTGCGGCTTTATTAACGTTGGGTAAATGGGTTAATTTTACCAAGGCTTGCTGATACCAAGAATGAATTAAGGCTTCTCCCCAAGGAGTGAACAGAATTGAAAATTGATGTTGGAGATGTTGGGAAATCCAATTGACAAACTTTTCTAAAGATTGTTGATCAATTGCTAATTCTGCGGCTGTTTGTTGGCGTTTCGCAAAGGGACAATATTCACAGCCATAGTTGCAACTGATTAAAGAGCCGCGATAAAGGATGGTGAGGTGCATATTAGTTTATCAATTTTTATTTAGTCACTCATAAAACTTAGGTCATTGAAAAACCTACTATTTCAACTCATAACCCTGCATTAATTCCTGAACTTTTTCAGAAAATAACCACGCGCCGATAGTATCAGAACGTTCAATACCAAATTCAGTTAAGTGTAAACTATCTTCATCTTTCATCGCCAAACTTAAAGTTAGCAATTCTGAAAGTTCGGGAAAATCAGCGTCTACTTCACTAGCAAATCGCAGGCGATAATTAACGAAATTTAATCCTTCATCGGAAAGTAAAGATAATAAAATATATCGCCGACGTTGTTCTTCTGCATCTAGTTGAAAGCCATAGTGCGCGTATTCAAATAACTCATCGGGTGTTTGAATATATGCTTGCAAAATCTCGCTGATTCCCTTTGCACCCACCGCATACTCATTAGAATAGTGCAGAGTATTGGTGTAGGAACGTGCGCCGCAACCTAAACCAATCATACCGTCGGCTTGACAGCAGTAGACGGGGGAGGGGGAGGGAGAGGGGGGAGACAAGGGAGAAAGATGGCTACCTTGTCTTCCTTGTCCACCTTGTCCACTTTGTCGAAACATCCGCATCGAAACTTGGGTATATCCTTGCGATAATAGAAGCGATCGCCCTTCGCGGTAACAAGCTAAACGAATATCGTCCCATTCTTTATCTGTGCGTCCTAAACCTGTTAACGGCCGTACATACAAGGGATATAGATAAATTTCCTCTGGGTGAAAGCGCAAGGCAGTTTGTATTGATTGCAACCACGTATTGACAGTTTGTCCAGGTAAACCATAAATCAAATCAATATTCAAAATAGGAAACCCAGCTTCTTTTATCCTTGTCAATGCGGCTTCTACTTGAGTATTAGATTGACGACGCTGGGTTGCTAAGACTTCCGACTCAATGAAACTTTGGACACCAATACTAACACGGTCAACGGAGTGCGATCGCAACAACTTTAACTTTTCTTCTGTTGCGGTTTCTGGTGAAACTTCCACAGAAATCGGAATTTCCTGTAACTTTGCACCCATTGTATTTTCAGCAATATCGAGAACAGTTGCGAGATGCTGAATGGGTAACTGAGTTGGAGTTCCCCCACCAATAGCGAACCTTGCAAATGAAGCATCACCCAACACCGCTTTTATCCGTTGCGCCTGTCGCTGTAATGTGCGGACATATTGACTGATAAAATCTTCATTGTGGCTGACTGTGGTAAACAAATTGCAGAAACCACAACGCATTTCACAAAACGGTATATGTATATAGAGAAATAACGCTTGTCTATCTTGCTGCGTCCAAAGTTCGGGGAGATATATCGGCGGAGTTAAAGGACGATAAGCTGTTTTGTGGGGATAAGAATAAACGTATGCTTGATAGGGTGATTGAGCGATTTTTGATTTGAGATTTTGGATTTTAGATTGAGGATTTTGGGTTTTAATCATAAAATTTCGAGGATTTTTATCACAACTTAGGAATTTGCTTTAAATCTCAGACAAAGAATAACTCTGCGCCTCTGCGTGAAATTTTCATAAAATAAACTCTGTATATGGAACAGTCCAAACAACGGGATGGCTGAGTCGATGTCCAGTGTAACCATCCTCACCATAAGTTGTCCCGTGGTCGGAACAGAGAATACAAAATGTAGAATGTCTTTGGCGTATAATATTCCAGAGTTTAGCTAATTGACTATCTACATATTGCAAAGCTGCGGCGTGAGATTCAATGGTGTCAATTTGATCCTTAGCATTGGGAAGATAAAAGTAATTTGGCTGATGCAAAGCCGAAATATTTATAAATAAAAATAGGCGTTGATGACTTGGCGTTTTTTCTAAAATCTCCCTCGCCAGATTCACCTGATTTTCTGTAGATTTGGGGTGAGTAACACCTAACTCTAGACTCCAGTAACTTTCAGCAAACATCGAAGGAATTACATTACCTAAAGGATTGCGTTTGTTAAAAAAACCTACACCACCAATGCAAACTGTATGATATCCCTTAGCAGCTAATCCGCTAACAATATTTGAGCCATCTAACACACAAGTTTTATCAGTTGTGGTGGTGCTTCCTTCAAATCCTAAAGCAAAAATTCGGGGGTGAATTCCTGGCGTTATCGGAGTAGGTAAAAAGCCAGCGAAAAAAGCATGATGCGCCGCGTAAGTGAAATTTCCTGGTGAATGACGTTCTTCCCAACCTGTGTTTATAACTTTTTCTAAATTAGGCGTGTGTCCTTGTGCGAGTAAATTTTGAGCTACATCGTAACGCAGTGTGTCTAGAGTAATAAATAAGATGTCGTGAGTTCCCACGATTTCATTCATATTGAACATAGTTAAACGAAGATATAAAGCTGCTTTTATTGCGAAACTTAGTGATTGTGAAGCGGAAGCGGCGGAAACTCAAGTATGGATTAAATTTGCTGTTAAATGTTCCTACATGGATATTCAGCAAGGTAGAGAATTATATAAAACCTACAATCAAGTCCTTAAAGGCTTAGTCAAAATGATCAACAATCCAAATCAATGGATTATCGGCGAATAATCCCCCTTGTCTACCTTGTCCACCTTGTCCACCTTGTCTACCTTGTCTACCTTGTCTTCCTTGTCTACCTTGTCCCTTCCCAAAATCGCTTTAACTTCACTCGTATAAGTATCCATCCCATTCCACAAAATCCCCGGTAATAAGTCACCAAAAGCATTAATCTCTAAAATCGCGTGAGTTTTCCAATCTGGTAAAATTAGTAAATCAACTCCGCAATATAAACTATTAGGAAATAACGCTGCTGCTTGTTCGCAAGTTCGCTTCATCATCTCCCAGTTTTCCGCATCAATTTTTGCTAAAAATTCCTCTGTATCTCCCCGTTCATTTCCTAAATGTAAATTTGTCATGGGACTTTTACCCAGGCGAACAACTATATGTTGTGCTTCACCATTAATCACCACCACGCGCACATCAAAACCGCATCCTTGTAAATGTGCTTTGGGTAGCCATTCTTCAACTTGTACGCCTTCTGCTGTTAAGATATTGATGATATCGGCGATTTCTTCATGGTGGGTATAGTGACTAATTTTCCGGGAGTTATAAAGTAGAGTTTCCCCATTTTCTCGCACTCTTTCGACAGTGGTAATAGCTGATTCCAAACGGGAATTTACACGATAAGCAACGACTCCAGAAGCGGCGGAACCGTGGGAAAGTTTGACGAATACTCGTTCTATTCCTTGGGTTTGCATTTGTTCGCGCAAGTGTTCGTAATTGTGAATTTTTCCAAGAGAATGAGGAACGGGGATATTGTGACGACTGAATCTTTCGTGACAGGCTGGTTTATCAAACATGACTGCGATGTCTTGGGGATGGTTCATAAAGTCACCCTGGAGGGGAGTAAGTTGAGATTCCCATTTTTGCAGGAGATATCGCCAGCCTAAATACCACTGTCGTGAGTAGAGGATGCGTCCTTTGTCGAATTCTAATTCCATAGCTTCGCCGGGACTGATGCGTTGATGTTCTCCGTTATCTGATACATTGAAACCTGCGGCGATGATGGCTTTATCAATATCAAAGTTTTTTTCTGGAGAATCGAAGCGGATAATGGTGTTGGGTGTGTTGAATTGTGCGAGGTTTTGTTTACCGGAAATTAAGTCTGCGTAATCTACTACCGTGGCTGGTGGTAAGTTGAAATGAGTTAGTGCTTGTTGGAGGAAATCGACACGGCGATTTTCAGGGTTAGCGATTAGGACAAAGTTAAGCATTTTCTGATATATTTTTTATTCGTGAATGGCTGAGTAGCGATGCCCATATTCACCATCTTGAGGTTGTGCAATTACCTGGCATAAAAGTTGGTCTAAGACTTGGGTATTTGAAATGTAGTTCATAGAAAGATTAAGAGTGTGTAGTTGGTTGACTGCGGGACAATTTAAAAAATATTCCACTCCTTGATTTGTCATCTCTCCCATAGAAAGGTCGAGAATTATCAGACGTTCTATTAAAGGAGAACTCACTAATGCTTTGGCTACTTCATCAGCATCTTCACAACTGCGTATACCTAAATATTTAAGTTTCGGAAACTTTTCAGAAATTTTTGGGATTAAGTTAACTGCATCAAATCCCGCCCTTCCTATCCACAGTTCTAGATATTCCAGATTTGGTAACCTAAGATTAACAATCTCATTAAGTGTTGATTCTGGTAAAACCTTAGTTTCAATAATCAGCGTTTTAAGATGAAGATGTTCCGTTGGAGTAAATGACAAGCACGAACCTAAAAAAGGATCGTAGCTATCTCCGTTAGCTCTACCACGTATTTGAAGAACCTCCAAGTTGGGATAAGCTTCTAGAATAAGGCTCATATTCCTAGTTAATTTATGCTTGGAGATATCTTTATAAGAGTCATCTCTAGGGTCTCCCCAAAATAATGCTTTAAGGTTGCTAAGTTGGCTCTTGGCTTCAACAAAAACATCTAGAAAACAGTGACTAGGATAGTAACAGTGTAAAGCTTGAATTTGATGACTCTGGGGAGTATTTAGAAATATTTGAAGTTTTTTGATTGTGTCTTCTCTGTCAAGACGATGTGTTTCTGTCCTGAAACGCAATTGTTCTTCATAAAAAGACAATCCAGATGCGGATTTTACTATTGCTCTAACCTTCGCATACAACGCCTGCCAATCTAACTGTAAATTTAAAGAATAAGCTGTAATTTCAGTATTTAAAATACCTACATCTGAATTAAAATCTTGAACTAACCAGTTGGTCATAGTGGTAAAAGCAAGGTAAGGATCATAATGTAACAAAGCCTGTTTCCCTTTCTCCCCTCCCTTTTGTTTCAATAACCGTGCTGCAAAATGCTTTGCCTCATTTACAGAGTTTTGTAACGCTTCAATTACTAAATCTAAACCCTCATCCCCATAATTCAAAGCTTCAGAAAGTGCTGCAACTTGCACCTCCACAACGGAACTTCCTAACCGATTTTTAACTCCTTCAATTCCTCCTAAAACCACACCACTAACAGGAGGTGGTGCTTCTCCACCAAGCACTGCGTCATACTCTCTGGGTTGATTTGGATTATTGTTCATTAGTTTTATATCTTGACAAATGGTAATTTTGAATTTGATTATTCCCAAACTGAGTAATAGCGATCGCTAAACTTATAAAGAGAACTTTACCTATAAGCTACTCAGCAACAGAACAATAGCGGCTGTGAATATAGCTATCATCCTCTTCTTCTTTCTGATCATTTGCTATGACACGCACATCCAAACTTGATAATTTCTCAATCATTTTCTCAGATAAAAAGTTTTCTGACACATTGAGAATATCTAGATAATTAATCGCCTCACAATTCAGTAACTCTTCCGCACCTGCATCACTCAAAGTTCCTAGTGAAAGGTCAAGGACGCTGATAGAGTTAAGAATTGGGGAAGTTACAATCGCACTAGCTATTTCATCGCTAAATTGACTATTACATAATCCTAAATAAGTTAATTTAGGAAACTTATCTGCAAAAATAATTGGGTGTATATCTTCAACCCAACAGGTTCCGCCATAATCTTCACAGCCAAACCATAATTCTAAATGTTCTAATGCTGGCAGATTTAAATTACAAATCTGTGCGACGGTATCCCGACTTAATCCCCCAGTTTCTACAATCAATGCTTTGAGGTGATTATGTTTTATTGTTGGTCTAAATTGTAAACCGTCACCGCCACGAACTTGTAAAATTTCGAGTTGAGGATAAGCCCGTAAAATAGGGCTTACATCACTTTGTCGAATCCAGGAAATTTCACATTCTTCACCTAGAATATCACCTATCAAAATAGCCTTGAGGTTTGATAAATATTCTTTGAAATTAACTAAAGTTTGAATAGTTCCACTTGCATCATTCTCATAAGCATCTATCCATAAACCTAAGACTAAAGCTGGCAATTTTTCGGCGTTGGATGATTGAGCAAGTTTACTAATTTTGTCTGGGAAATTCTCTTCATTGTCATCATAGGAACATCGTAGGGCATAAGCTTGATGAACAGGTTCAACAATACCTCTATTCGCATTGAATTCTACCACTTGCCGATTAGCAAATTGAGTTGTATGACATCCTAGATACCGAGTCAATCTTTCTTCCAAGTTCCAAGGTTTATATGTTTGCAAAGCTTGTTTAACTTGCGATTCTGTTCTTGGCTTTAATAGTCGATAAGCAAAACGTTCTACTAATCTTGATTCATCTTGCAAACTTTGAATTAAAACATCTAACCCAGCGTCACCATATTTCAAGGCTTCGCTAAGTGCTGCTATTCGCACATTCACCACAGGATTTGATAAACAACGCTTAATTCCCTCAATTCCTCCCAGCACAACCCCATCTATAGGCGGTGGTGATTGTCCTCCTAATACAGCATCATAATCCTGGGGTTGATTTTGATTGTTAGTCATCTTGCTTCACCTGTTGAGTTTTATTAGGGTTTGTATACAAAGTTTGTCTATTTATTGGGACTGGGTGTAAGGGTTTAATATGAAAAGTTTTTAGCTGTGATTTTCAGCAGTTATCCTTTTCAAATTAGACAGAGTAAACGCATATTTTGTTTTCTCTACCAACTCAATCCCTTTATATGACTTTTTCTCTTCTATCTCTAATTTTTGGTATTCTCTTTGGTTCTTATCAAAGTAGTCTGGTTCTCTAGTCCATCATTTTACTGTACTTATTCCTAAATGTAATCCACTTTTTGCGTCTATTGTTAATGTGGGGTGAAGATAAAATCCCGCGTTTTGATTATTTCTGACTACTGCTATTCTCTCTTTTTTCAATCTTCCTGAATGCGACTGTATTTTCACAGAATATCTTTAGGATTTTTTAGGATATAAGCTCTCTATTCCTCGCTTTTAGACTGTTAAAATATTCAGTAAAATTGCGTAGAGTTTTTGGCAAACTTATGGAGACTGCATCACACCCCTACACCCTTTAACCCTTGATATTTCGTCTTACTGCGTAAGTCCTCTAAAAATTGGAGTTAAACCTCGTGAGTGACCAAAATTCTTTGAGTGTAGGAGTGTGGGGACGCTGGATGCTGTTAACAGTAATCGGCGTTACTCTTGGTGGATTTTTTGGCACTGGCGTAGGATTGTTAGCTATTAGTATAGTGAGTGTGTTGTTACCTTCCTCAGCTTTACCGTATGTAGCGTATGGTGGTATGGTTGCGGCGGCGGTGGTGGCTGGTGTAGTGATTGGGATATTTCAATGGTTTGTTTTGCAGAGATGGTTTACTAATTGTCTTTGGTGGATACTTGCCAGTGCTTTTGGCTGGACTGGAATTGCCTTCACTATTGCTTTTGTGATGTCTACTAGCTGGTGGAGAGTTAGTCAAAGTCTTTCTCTTTGGGATGATAGAGGAGCGATCGCTAGTTCTGTTACTGGCTTAATCATCGCGGCGTTGGTAATGGGAATTCTCCAATCTTTAGCACTCAGATTTACACCTCCACAAGCAGCATTGTGGATAGTTATGAATATTGTGGTGTTTTTAATCGCTGCGATAATTATAATTTTTGCGGTACAGAATTTAGCTGGCATTTATAGTCTTCCAGTTTTTCTTGTAGCTTATTCACCCATTTATGCAGCCGTTAGTGGTGTGACACTTATTCGAGTCCAGAATTCAATCACAGTAAAATAATCACTATGACTATCGCTGTCTGAAATTGATACTCATACCAGCAGATATCAGAAAACACTTGCTTTAGCTCAAATCTCGCTTATCATGGGTCAGTTTTTATAGTAATTGGCAATGGCTTGTAATTAAAAACTGGAGTTAAACCATGAGTGACCAAAATTCTTTGAGTGTAGGAGTCTGGGGACGCTGGATGCTGTTAACAGTAATCGGCTTTATTGTTGGTGGAGTTGTTGGCACTGGCGTAGGATTTATAGCTATTCCTGTAGTGGGTATATTGTTAGCTTTCTTGCCTTTACCGGGAGCGCAAGGTCAAGGAGCTATTGGTTATCTACTATATGGTAGTGCGATCGCGGCGGCAGTGGTGGCTGGTGTAATAATTGGTATATCTCAATGGTTTGTTTTGCAGAGATGGTTTACCCAGAGGCTGTGGTGGATATTTGCCAGTGCTTTTGGCTGGGCTGGAATTGCCTTCACTATGTCTATTTTGACGTATACTCATGTTGCCGGGCCAGTTGGTCAACCTGATGGGACATTTTTAGAAACTACTCTTTGGGATAATAGAGGAGCGATCGCTAGTTCTGTTACTGGCGTACTCATAGCAGCTTTGGTAATAGGAATCCTCCAAGCTTTAGCACTCAGATTTAAACCTCCACAAGCAGTATTGTGGATAGTTATGAATATTTTGGTATTTTTTATCGCTGCGGTAATTATCATTTTGTGGGTAAGAGGTGCAGGTGGAATTTTTGGTGTTCCAGTTTTTTTTGCAGCCTATTCACCAGTATATGCAGCCATTAGTGGTGTGACACTTATTCGAGTCCAGAATTGAAACATTCAGTTATTTAAGGCTGAATTTTGAGATTGTCGAATTGGAATTTGAATAATAAATTTTGCACCTGTTCCTGGTGTTGAATAACATTCCAATTGTCCTCGATGCAATTCTACAATAATTTTATAGCTAATAGATAAACCCAAGCCTGTACCTTTACCAATATCTTTGGTGGTAAAAAAGGGATCGAATAATTTTGTTTGCACCGGCTCGGCAATTCCTAACCCATTATCAGCAATACTAATTTCTACCCAATCATGATTGATAACTTTAGTTTCAATCTCAATTGTGGGATGGAAATTCTCTTGAGTGCATCTTTTTTTTATGACTGCTTCTTCTAAAGCATCGGTCGCATTAGCTAAGATATTCATGAATACTTGATTAAGTTGCCCTGCATAACATTCAACTAATGGTAACTTTTCATAATTACGGATAATTTGAATGTCGCTTAACTTATTAGATGATGCCTTAAACCGATTATTTAAAATTACTAAAGTACTATCAATCCCATCATGAATATTAACAGTTTTAAACTCGGCTTCATCCAGGCGAGAAAATGTCCGTAGTGATTTGACGATTTCGCAAATACGCTCTGCACCACACATCATTGATTGAAATAGCTTGTGTGCATCTTCTTGGATAAACTCAAGTTCAATGGCTTTGATTTTTTGCTGGATATCAATTGCGGGGTTGGGATAATGTTTTTGGTAAATTTCCAATAAATCTAGGACATCTTGAAAGTATTTATGAGCATAATTTAAGTTGCCGTAAATAAAACTCACGGGATTATTAATTTCGTGGGCAATTCCCGCTACCAAAACTCCTATAGCCGACATTTTTTCAGATTCTACTAGTTTGATTTGTAAAGCTTTGAGATTCCCCAAAATAGTTTCTAATTCTTGACCGCGATTTTCTAAAGCAATTTGTGATGCTTCCAATTCTCGAATCATATTTTTGAGAACAGCTTCTCTAACTTCACTAGCATTTTCTAATTGTTGGCGGTCTGCTTCAGAACGATCTAATTTTCGTTGCAAAACACGCACAGTTTTTTCTAATTCTTTGAGTCTGCCATCGTAATCTATATCTTGCATAACCCTTTATTTTGTGCCTAATAGCAAAGTCACAAATGTCTCTTGATGATAATATGTAGAACCTTGTGGTTGTATGGGAGCAAATTCACCATAAGTATAGAACCCACAAATCGGAATTTCTTTACCAAGTTCTGTTTTGATAATTTGATACTCTTCTTTGGCTCTTGTGCCTAATAACCAACGCCGACAGCAACAAGAAAATAGTAATATAGCATCTGGTTCTGTACCAGGATAATTTTCTAAGGCTGTTTGCAGTGATGTTTTGACAGCGTGAAGAACATCATCGCGGTTAAAGTCGGTCATCTGAACTGTGGCTTTTTCTGGTACACTGCCTAAAAAATTAATGCTACTAGTTGATGTGCAAGTATTGGGAACTCGCATATAGTAGCGATCGCTATTTCCTTCGTATACTGCTAAAGGATTTTCTGCTGTTGGTTGGCGATCGCCCAAATATCGCTGATAAAATGTCAGTGCTGAGACTCCATCAATTTCCTCAACCACCGTTCCGTGAGATTTTGTCACAATACTCTTGCGTCCAATGGGTGTCCAACCGCAGCCAGTTCCATAAGAAAACAAGATATCTCCAGAAAAAATCAGAATTGGCAGTGCATCGGTAAAAACTTCATTCCCAAAAAATTGATAAGCCGTTTTAAACCTAAATTGATCTCCTGCTGCACCGCCTAAAATTGGCACCTCAGAACCTAAAGCTGATTTCAAACTTGCCAAAATTAACTCGCCATTGGTAGTGGAACCATCTGCTAAATAACTCGCAGGTAAGGTGACACATAATTTTGCTGGGGTTCCACATTTCTGCGTAGCCTGTTGTACAGCTTGCTGCGCCGCCGCCAAGGGATTTTCTTTGGCTTTGTACCCTACCCCTGCATGAATATCTACAGTGTCAGAACAGAACAGCATCAGCGTTAAGGAATCTTGCTGAAACCCTAATATTGAAGAGATTTCACCATCTGTAGTACAACCAATCAAGTCAATATCTGGAAATACTTGCCGAATTTCTTTGAGAATCAGTGCATGGTCAAAGTCTATCGCTGCAAATATAATACCAGCCTTAATTGGCAGTTCCGGTAAATTACGTAATTGACTCACACATCTATCTATTACCTCTTGCGTCGCCTCTTGAGTATCGGGGTCATCACTATGACCAAGAATCACCTTTAACATTTCATCCTCCCAATTAATTAAAAATGTATTTACTTCATTCGTAAAGTAAAGGCAGAAAAAACTTAAATCAAAATATTATTGCCTCGATAACAGTTGGATAAATCAATGCACATTTAAGTCTGTGCAAACCGTAAAATTCAGCTATTTCCAGAGTTCCCACAAATAAGTAGAGAATAACGCTACTTATATAAATTTTTCAGTAAACTATTATTTAAGAACTCATATCCAGTTCAAATTAACTGGGAAATTGTCATAAAAAAATAGGTAATATATCGTAATTATTCGCAGTATGTCAGCCGCAAATTGACGAGGAATATCATGTTTTTTAAAATCTGATTAAAAATACCAATTTGTACTTAAATTATGAATATGAATGAGCGATCGCCATAAAGCTTTTTGTTATAAATAATACTTAAATCACTTAAAAATCAAGCAAATGACATATTAGCTCACTTTGATCACTTTCGGCCGATAAAAATCTAAAACCCTCACACCCCTAATTCTTAAATTCCGTGGCTTTTCCCAATTACCCAATGTCTGCGGAAAAATCGGGCTAAGGCTGATTCTTCTAGGGATAAATAGATAGGTCTACCGTGGGGACAGGTGCGGGGGTTACGGGTGCGTTGCCATTGGTCTAACAATGTTTGCATTTCTGGTAGACTCAGTGGTGTACCGTTACGAATGGCGGTACGACAAGCAACTGCAACTTGAGCCGCTTGTAAGTCTCCGCCCCAACTCAGTTCTAAAATGGCTGCTGCACAGTCTTCTCGTTGTTGCAAAAGGGCGGGTATATTCCGAACTGCCCAAAGTTGTTCGCCAAAGGTTTCTATATCTAAACCAATGCGTTGCAGTTGTGAAACTTGCGCGGGTGACAATTGATAAAGAATAATTGGGGGTTCCACAGGAACAAGTTGCCAATTATCACAAATTTGTTCATACAAAACTCGCTCGTGGGCAATATGTTGTTCTACTAGCCACATTCCACCAGGATGTTCAGCCACAATGTAAGTGTTGCTTACCTGGGCTACTGCTTTTAAGTGCTGAGTGCCGAGGGCTGTACACTGAGCGGAGTCGAAGCGTGAGTGCTGAGTGTTTTCGGTTTTGCTGGGATGAAATTGATAACCGCCTTTTTCTTCTGCGGCTTTAATTAATTTGCTGACTCTGGTTGTTTGGACAGCTTCTTTAAAGTTCGCATCATCAATGCGGAGTGCTTGGTCAATTGCTTGGGTGATTTGCTCTTGCCAATAGTTTAATTCATTTAGATAGATTTCCGTTTTGGCTGGGTTGCGATTCCAGTTAATTTGGTCGGGAGAAATTTCTAGATGTAATAAACAAATAGGATAGCGATCGCGTGGTAAAGTCCGATGAAACGCTGATAAAATTGTCTGCTCAAGTTCCGGCGATTTCACCATTCTGCCATTAACAGCGATTCTTACCCAGTCTGGGCGGTGGCGATGACACCTGTCGGGTAGTCCGACTACTAGGGAGAGTTGGGAGTGGGGAGTGGGGAGTGAGGAGTTGGGAGGAATTTCGAGTTTTAGTTCTTGTAAATCACCTTGGCGGACTTGGGGTAGAATTTGCGGCAGTAGTTGTCCGGTGGTAGTGGCGGGAGAAATGGTAAACCAGATGCGGTCATTGTGCCATAGTTGCCATGTTACTTGCGGATGACACAAAGCGATTTGATGAATTGTGGCTTGCACAGCTTTGATTTGCTGTGCTGCACTAGGTAAACCTTGGCGGCGAGATGGGCAATTACCAAAAAGATGAGAGACTGTAACTACTGTACCAGGTGCGATCGCTGTTGCTTCTACTGTTTGTGCTTTGCCATCATCACCATAAACAACTCGCCACCCCAAATTACCATCAGCAGGACGACTCAAAATTTCTAACTCTGCCAAAGTCGTCAAGCTGTGCAACGCTTCACCCCGAAATCCCAAGCTGTGAATTTTCCATAAATCATCGCTAGAGCGAATTTTACTCGTACTATGGGCTGTGGCAGCTTGTTGCAAATCTTCCAGGTTCATCCCACAGCCATTGTCAGCCACACGGATGCGCCATTGTTGCGGCCATAAATAAACCACAATCCTCGTTGCACCTGCATCTAGAGAATTTTCCACCAATTCCCTCACAGCAGATGCCAAGGAGTCTATCACCTCACCAGCTGTAATGAGATATACGACTTCGGTTGGTAAAGCTTGAATAGTAGATGCCATAAATTACAGTTTAGGCTAGTGGGCAACTCTTGTGCAGGAAAAATTACAACCTGTATAAGTCTGCTAGAACTTATACCATTTTGGATTTTAGATTTTAGATTTTGGATTGGGTAAGGGTTGATTGGTAAGCTTTTGAGCCATCCATTTGTCGCAATCATTTTTTAATTTGGTATTACGCAAAAAAACGAAAAACTCAGGTTTTAGAGTAGGGTGTAAGGATGTATGTATTCAAAACCTTTACACCCGGATTTCTTACGCATGGGTGGGGAGTGTGGGGGGAAAGATTTCTTCACCATCCTCCCACTCCTTCCACACCTCCCACACCTCATCTCCACAATTCTGGTACGTAAGTCCTCACCATGAACACCTAATGCTGAACCCCTAAACTAAAAGAAGGAATTTTAAAATCTGAGGAAGGTGGCTAAAGTGAATTTTTTGGTAGACAAAGGCGGACTCATGTTTCTAGATATTATTGCCCAGACTGCTTATTCTGAAACTTTTCCCTATCTCGCTACAGCACTGGGTTTTACTAGTGTGTTGGGAACAATGGGGTGGCGCAGATGGAAACAAAAAAACACATATAAACCCCTAGAATCACTTCCTTCACCGCCTAAACATTGGTTGTTAGCAAATATTCCCCAAGTATTAGCAGCAGTCAAACAAAAGAAATTATTTTGGCAATTTTTTGTTTGGAGTCAACAGCTAGGCCCTATGTATGTGGTGTGGAATGGTAGTAACCCTGTTGTTATATTAAGTAAACCGAAAGTTATTGAAGATATCATTATCAATGGGATGAAAGATGGTAGCTTAATTAGGTCGACGCGATCGCGCCAAGCTTGGAATGATATTACAAGCCCCATTATGATTGGTGAAACTGGGGCTGAGTGGCAATGGCGACGCAAAGCTTGGAACCCAGAATTCAGTTCTAGTAATCTCTCGAAATATGTAGAAATTATCAGCCAAGCTTGTGAACAAGTAATTACAACAATTAAAGAAGCCGCACCACCAAAAGAAATCCAAGTAGATCCTTTATTTGTCGAACTCACAATGAGAGTGATTTCTTGTCTAGTACTGGGCATTCCTGTAGATAGAAACAGTACGAGTCAAGAAGGACTACCCCTCGACGTTGCCAAAGTATACGACGCGATGTCTGTGGTCGGCTATCGCTTCGTGAGACAAGCAACAGGCGAGAAAATCTGGATGAAATATTTGCCAACTCAAAATTCCCGTGATTATTGGAACGCAAGACGATATTTAGAGGAATTTCTCACTCCCCGTGTAGACTTAGCTTTGCAGATGCGAGAAGCAAACCAAACAGATTTACTAAATGTCAGTCCTTTGTTTCGGGAATCAATGTTAGTCAAAATCGCCGCCAAAGAACCGAAATATAATCGTGAAACATTAATAGCAGAATCGGTAGAATTTTTAATAGCTGGAACAGATACAACAGCCCATACTTTATCTTTTGCAGTCGCTGAGTTAAGTTTAAATCCCCAGGTGTTTCAGCAAGCACGAGACTTAGTTGATCAAGTTTGGCAAAAATTTGGTGGTGTTAATTTAGAAACCTTCAAAGAATTAACTTATATTCGCGCCATTCTCAAAGAAACTTTGCGTCTTTATACTATCGCCTCTGGCTCAACATCATTAGAAGCTCATCGGGATACCGTCATTGAAGGTCAAGTAATTCCGCGCGGTACTAAAATATCTTGGTCAATATTAGCTGCTGGCAGAGATCCAGAATTTTATCCTCATCCAGAAGAATTTCTGCCAGAACGTTGGTTAGACACCAGTAAAGAAACTAGTTCTCTACCTATGATAAATTTTGGTTCAGGGCTGCATCGTTGCTTGGGTGAGCATCTATCAATGCTGGAAGGAACGATGATGTTAGCATTGTTACTCCGCTACTTCGATTGGGAATTAGTCAACGGTCGTTCTTCTGTAGAAGAATTACAGCAAAATCTGTTAATTCATCCGGCTGATAAAATGCCAGTGCGCTTTTGGTTACGAAATTTGCCTAGTTAATTACCTCAAGTTATACCAATTCGCAATGACGCGACGCTCGTTCCTCGCTAACGCTTCGCTATCGCAGGCTCGCTAACGCTGCGCTAACGGAATTAAGAAATCTAGCTCCAGTAAGACTTTCCTAATTTCTATCTGTAGCATTTTTTTCTTAAATTGGTATAAATTGTAAAATAAGCATTTTTGATGCTAAGTATTAATTGCATCACTGAAAAGTGTAAAGTATTATTACAAAAACTTTGATCAGTGACTGCAAGCAAGTGACAACTCAAAAAGTATTTCTCTGGGGAAAACAAGTTAAAACTACACAATTTCAACTTCTAGTGGCGGATAGTCTGACAATTTTTTGGGGAGAGTGGTTAAAATTGCGAGCCAGAATCACTCAAGTTGCCGCAACTGGTTTAATCTCACCACTAATATATATTTTGGCTTTTGGTTTAGGATTGGGTAGCTCAATTAGGCCAGGCTCAAGTGTGACGGGGAATTATGATAATTATTTAGAATTTATTCTGCCGGGGATGGTAGCTTTATCATCAATGACGATTAGTTTTGGTGGTACGACATTTTCCATTTGCGGCGAAAGGCTATTTAGCAAAACCTTTGAAGAGATGTTACTGGTTCCCATAAATCCTTTAGCTTTGCATATTGGTAAAATGCTGGCGGGAATTTTGCGGGGTTTGATGACATCGGGTTCGGTAATTTTAGTAGCACTACTGTTTACCGGAAATTGGAATTTTCTAAATCCGTTATTTTTGTTGTTGCTAGTGTTGAATTGTGCTGTATTTGCAGGGTTGGGGGTAATTGTTGGGTTAAGCGTGCGATCGCTCGAATCTGTGGGACTATATAACAACTTCGTAATTGTGCCGATGTCTTTCCTCGGTGCAACCTTTTTTGACCCCAGCACCTTACCAGTCGCATTGAAATGTGTAGTTTACCTATTACCTTTAACTTACGCCAGCACTGGTTTACGGGCAGTTGTTTACTCACCTTTATCCGAGTTTCCTTGGTACAGTATACCGATTTTATTAGTAGTGGCGATCGCTTTATCCTTGTGGGGTAGTTACAAATTTTCTCAGCAAAAAGATTGATAGGACATATTTTCAGGATAGTCATTTAAAGCGTTGCTGATTACGAGGATGATTTTTATCTCACACAAAGGCAAGGCGGCGCATTGGGCGGGTTTCCCGACTTGACGCGACTGCCGCGCAAAGGCGCAAAGAGCAAGAGTTTTAAAAGTGGAATTTTATAATTTCATCCCGCATTTATGCAACGCCTCATTTAATAAATCACAGCAACCCTGATTATCTTGACTATTTTTAGATTTGAGCCAAGTTTGATAGCAACTAAATTTCAAAACCTGAGAGTTAAGAGCATACATTTTGGGCAAACTAACCTAGTGGTCAAATTTTACGATCACTCAGGGAAAATAGATAATTATGAAGTTAAAGCTCAACTATAAAGAGATGCCACTCTTACCTTACATCCAACGGAAAGAACTACCAGCAAAACCTGGTATTTATTATATAGGTAATAGTGCTGTTCCAGTGATGTATGTCGGTCTTTCACGTAATTTAAAAAGCCGTCATATCAACCATCATCGCCAAGGGCAGTTTGAGGGTATTGAAAATGCTGTGATACGCTACCGTATATTAACAGAGAATTTTTTAGCTACAATCTCAGACTTAAGCAAGACTCTCAGAAAGTTGGAGAAGGATGCTATTGATTACTACAAACCACCTATTAACGACACACCTGTACCGAATCAACCAAAATTTACAACAGTACATGGCCCAACTTACATTCAAATTCATAAAGCTAAAGAGGCCGGCTATTGTACACATTTTGAAGCGGGAGATGGGGATGAACTGACCATTAACTCAAGTAGATTACCTCTAGTTACTAGAGCGATTGAAGAACAGCGTCCTATTTTCTTAATAGCATCTGGGTATTACAAAGATTATGAAATATCAGGTTATCCTCATCTTTCGGAATTAGTAGCCTATAAAAAGGACAGAATTTATCTTCTGATAAGTCGCTTTATTCCTTATGGATGTGAAGAATCTAATTGCTTTGGTTACGATTATGTTGTGTATGGGGGGAATTCTAAAATATTTTTCAATCCTTATATTATTCTTAACGGTAGAGCAGGATTTGACGAATTTAAAGGTAGCTATTTGAAATTGGGATTTACTAACTGCGAACGTTCTCCCTTTGTCAGTGAGTTGTTAAGCTTAGGTGATTTCAAATTACCTGCACCCCTCTAACACCTACACATGCCTATACCAGGTATGTGTAGGTGTTAATAGATTACATTAGACTAGCTGCAATAACAAAAATCTCATTCCCTGCCTTCACTGCGCCATCTCTGCTTTAATATCGGCTTCTAATTTCACTTTAGCTTCTTGAAATTCTTGCCCTAATTCAATTAATTCCTCTTCACTAATACATCCACGTATAGCCTCAAAAATTTCAATTTCTTCTTCTTCCACATGATGCTGAACTGCTTCTTTTAAATCACTTAATTTAGATTTAAACTCGGATGATTTAGTCTGCATAAAATTATCATCCATAAAAAAACAGGGCTGAGTTGATTCTCAGTCCCGAAATAAGCCAAAAAAAAGCGGGCTAACCGCTATATGGTTAACCCGTGCAGCTTTGGGAACGCGCAGAGAAATTACTATTGCAATACCAACTTAACGTTAGCGTTTTGCAAACCGCGCTGTTTTACTTCAGCCAAAGTTTTGTTGACTGCATATTTTTGATTAATAGAGTTGATTAACTCGGTTTGGTTGTGCTTTTTAGCAACGCCCCACAGGTCAGCGATGAGGTCGAAGGAACCATCGCTATTGCGAGACCAACCTAGATCATATTCGCCTTCCAAAACAGCAACGATGTCGGAACGTACACGCTGACCGTTATAACCGCGTACATCAGCTTCTGTCTTTACGGTAATACCCAAGTCGCGTAAAGAAGCTTTGAGGATTTCTGCATCGGTGATTTTGGTGCGAAGAGTGCTAAAGTGAGACATTTGGGTTTCCTCCAATGAGAAGATTGAGAAAAGAACAACGGTTTATCATCGGCAAGCCGCACTGAACAAGACGCGGCTTTTTCTCTCAACTGCTAGTTTATTCAACTAGCCTTTCCCCTGGGTTAGCAGGGAAAGCTTTTAGAACTCCATTCGCTGATATTCAGCAACGGAGGATGCGGCTGGTCTTGCTCGCTGTCTAGCCCAGTCTCTGAGGGCTGTTACCTGTTCTTGCATCGTGCGAGACAGTGGCAAGGTTGCTTTCAGTGCCGCAATAATATCTAGTTGGGTGAACTCACGGTCTTGGGCAAAGGCTTCATACATTGCCGCAATAATCGCTTGTTCAATTTCTGCCCCAGAAAAGCCATCCGACATCTTGGCTAGTTGCTCTAAATCAAAGCGGGAGATGTCTTCACGACGGCGCTTGCTTAGGTGAATATTGAAGATATCACGCCGTTCTTCTGGTGTAGGCAGATCCACAAAGAAAATCTCATCAAATCGACCTTTCCTCAAGAATTCTCCAGGTAAGCGTTCGACTCGGTTGGCTGTAGCCATGACAAACACTGGAGATTTTTTCTCTTGCATCCATGTGAGGAAAGACCCAAATATCCTGCTTGATGTGCCACCATCAGAGTCACCAGAACCAGCACTACCAGCAAAGGATTTGTCTAACTCGTCAATAAACAGAATCGCTGGAGAGATAGATTCTGCTGTTTTGAGGGCGTTACGCAGATTTGCCTCACTTCGTCCCACCATTGAGCCGTCATACACACGCCCCATATCCAAGCGTAACAACGGTAAACCCCAAAGCCGGGATGTTGTTTTGGCTATCAATGACTTACCGCAACCAGGTACACCTAAAATTAGCATTCCTTTGGGTTGGGGTAAACCATACTCTCTTGCTCTTTCGGTAAAAGCATTCGAGCGTTGCTTCAGCCATTTCTTTAATTCTTCTAAGCCACCTACACCATCAATGGTTTCATCTTCTTCGATATATTCTAAGATGCCATTGCGCCGGATTAGTTGCTTTTTCTCTGATAAAACTATATCAACTTCTTCTTCGGTTAGTCGTCCGGTGGTGACTTGGGCTTTGCGATATACTTTCTCAGATTCATCTTTGGTTAAACCTAAAGCGGCTCTGAGCAGTTTTTCGCGTGCTTCTGTTGTCAACCGTCGCCCACGATGATGATCTAAATGGGAAGTTAAAACTTTATTCAACTCCGCCATATCTGGAAGCTGGAAGTCTAATACTACTACTTCCTTCTCCAATTCTATGGGGACTTGGTGCATCGGCGACATTAAAATAATATTTTTTTGTTGCCCTTTAAAACTAGCGATCGCATCTCGCAACGATCGTGTTGTTGCAGGTGCATCAATAAATGGGTGTAAATCTTTAAGAATAAATATACCAGGCTCTTTTTGCCGAATTATCCAATCAATTGCCGCCTCTGGGGAAACTGTGTTGTGTTGGCTTACATTCCGGGGTTGACCATATTCCACTATGCCATGAGTTACTGTCCATACATAAACTCGGCGTTGGGGCTTTAACACTTGAGCGATTGTGGAAATTGATTGCTCTGCTCGCTCTTCCTCGGAGGTCACAAGGTAGATTAGAGGGTATTGAGCTTGAATTAAGATGTTGAGCTCTTCTTTCATACAATCGACCTACTTGAGACCTAATACTGTAAAGAACAGAATTGTAACGATGACTGAATTATGAATCAATTACTCATAATTCTTATCTAGCAAGGGACTAACTCTTCTTCACTCTTGGGATGGGTTGGCACTTCTTCGATTTCATCAATGGATATAGGCTCTTGACCAATCAATCCAGGCTGATGACCTAAAGCAACTAATTCCCCATCACGTAACGCAAGTGAACTTTCGCAAGTCGGACAGGAATAAACTCTGTGAGTTCTCCCGTAAGCAGAAGCTTCTAATTCTTCTACTAATTCTGAATTCGCCAAGTAGAAGTAGAGGGCGCGTTCGGCAAGCTCCGACATTGGCTCAGAATCAATTGCTGAACGGATCTTCAACCTTTTGTGCAGTTCTGGCGATATATAAAAAGTAACCTTTTGCTTAGTTTGCGTTTGCATATAACTCTTTGGCGGTCTTACCCGGGTATGTATATCACGTTATCGGCTCCTTGATTGCTTGTCAAGCTGGTAAAACGTTTTGACGGCAATTTCGTTACATTTATTTACATTGTTTTATGCCTGTTAAGGTAAGCTAAGTTATATTTAGAACAAAGCTAAAATTAGCTTAAATAGCAGTCAAATATTAGATAAAAGCTGGAATAATCTCGATAAAACTAAATAATTGCAAGACTTGTATAAACTCAGTGATATGGAAGAAAATATATTATTATGTTTATTTTTTCAGTGAAAACTGGTAGTAAATATAAAAGTTTTTATACAAATTGGCAAGCTGTGGCGAATGCGATCGCTTTATCGTTGCTGTTATCAGGATGCAGCCAACCTTTTAGGGTTGCTGACACTCAATGGCAGACTTATAAAAATTCCCGTTATGACTTTGAATTTCCCTATCCCCGCAATTGGACTGTGTTAGCAACTCCCGACAACGATGATGGTGTTGTCTTAGTTTCACCACGCAGTCAAAATGTGGAAATTAGAGGCTGGGCAAGCAATCTCTCACCAGAACCCAAAAATGCCATCCCGCCTAACTTTCAGACTACACAAGGAGTATCTGGGGTTTTGTTAGTAGAAGTTGGTCAGCAAGAAGGTTCGATGAAATTGACCTTAACTCAAGGTAAAGTTACCTATTACTGGCAGGGAAAAAGCCCCAGCCAAGAGTTTTCCAACTATTACCCGTTGTTTTATTACATAGCCCAGCAATATCGCATTTATAGGGAGTCGGGAGTCGGGAGTCGGGAATAGGGGAAGAAGGATAAAAAGAGTGAAGTATGGAATTTAATGCTTTCAGCTTATGTCTTTTGACAGATGACCAATGACTAATGACTAATAACTCATCACTAATCACTACTTTTGATGGTTGAGGGGGTACAGAAACCTGATAGATTTAGCTATCAGCGAGTAAAAACTGGTGAAAATGAAAGTCCTGGTTATTGGTGGCGATGGGTATTGCGGTTGGGCAACCGCACTTTACCTCTCCAATCGAGGTTACGAAGTTGGAATTTTAGATAGTTTGGTGCGTCGGCACTGGGATAACGAACTTGGGATCGCAACTCTGACTCCGATCGCACCGATTCAGCAACGTATCCAGCGCTGGCAAGATTTGACCGGCAAATCTATCGACCTATTCGTAGGCGATATCACTAATTACGAATTTCTGCAAAAAACTTTACATCAATTTGAACCAAATGCGATCGTGCATTTTGGCGAACAGCGTTCCGCGCCATTCTCCATGATTGACCGCGAACACGCAGTTCTCACCCAAGTCAATAACGTAGTTGGCACACTCAACTTGCTGTATGCCATGCGCGAAGACTTCCCCGACTGCCACTTAGTCAAGTTGGGAACAATGGGTGAATATGGTACACCTAACATCGATATTGAAGAAGGGTATATCACCATTGAACATAATGGGCGCAAAGATACCTTACCGTATCCCAAGCAACCTGGGTCAATGTATCACCTCAGCAAAGTGCATGATAGTCATAATATTCACTTTGCTTGTCGGATTTGGGGATTGCGTGCCACCGACTTAAATCAAGGCGTGGTTTATGGTGTCTTAACCGAAGAAACCGGAATGGACGAACTGTTGATTAATCGCCTAGATTACGATGGTGTATTTGGGACAGCATTAAACCGCTTCTGTATTCAAGCTGCCATTGGTCATCCTTTAACGGTGTATGGTAAAGGTGGGCAAACTCGCGGATTCTTAGATATTCGGGATACAGTGCGCTGTATGGAATTAGCGATCGCTAATCCTGCTGAACCTGGAGAATTCCGCGTATTCAACCAATTTACCGAACTATTTAGTGTGGGTGACTTGGCATTAATGGTCAAAAAAGCAGGTAACGCCTTGGGATTAAATGTTGATATCAACAACATAGATAACCCCAGAGTTGAAAAAGAAGAACATTATTTCAACGCCAAAAATACCAAACTGCTTGACCTCGGCTTACAACCTCACTACCTCTCAGACTCGTTACTTGATTCACTGTTAAACTTTGCAGTTAAGTATCAACAACGAGTCGATAAAAAACAAATTTTGCCGAAAGTTTCTTGGCATAGAAATTAGGTGAAAACTGTATGAGGTTGGTGACAGAATCTTATCTCAATCAAATCTCTTGCTGGCCTCAAACTGGTCGTCATATACTAGCGCAGTATGACGACCAGACAGTTGTAGTTTATCAGCGAAGCGCAGCGCAAGCATGATAGGCAGGGAGTAGGGAATGGGGAGTAGGGAGTAGGAAAGAAGCCTGATCTGGTTGTACTGATTTTTTTCCAAATCAAAAAATTATGAGTCCTATATCGTCTAGAAAAGGTGAAAGCCTTCTCGAACAGTAGCAATTGCAATAACAATTATGTAATTAGGGGCTTGCAGAAAATAAATTATCCAATTTTCGAGCGAGGGTATTTTTCTTTTTCCCCTGCCCCCTGCCTACACAATGATAGTATATTTTTTTAATTGGAAGCCCCTTACTAAGCTCCTCTATCGCTACGCTCGTAATGACAATTTAAAGGGTATATCAAGTCTGAAACCCTTGTAAATAGTAATTGTGTGTACGCCGTGAATACGGCGTTTTTATGTTAGGCAATATTTCGCCAATGGTATCCGTATTTCGTATTAATACCATATTGGCGACCAATCAACGGTCAAAAATATCAACCTTATTATTCAAAATTACGTAAGATTAATTTTATCTTTATATTTTCTTCTTAAGATTTTGATTATTCTTCATTATTTTTAGACAGATCAGAAAATACTACTTAGTAAATTCTAGTGAAAGTTATTGAATTTACCAATTTCTGATTTGCATAAGTTATCAGCCTTTGCTTAGGGTATTGACAGCACTGTTGAAGTAAGTGAGGTACACCATGCGTATTAAGTAATGAGTAATAAGCAGTGAGTAATAAGTAAATTTCTGACTCATTACTAATTACTTTTTTCAATCAGTTGCTGTAGCTCATAAACATTGGGTCTGTTGTATTTAGGAGGCATCTAGATATCTTATGGTAATCATTCATTAATTGGTAGAGAAAGCAGAGGATTTAAATCATCTGATTCTCAATTTGAGAATGACACTTTAAAAATCTTTGTTCCCTAGAAACTAGTTAGATAAACAAAATGAAAGTAGTAACTGTAAACAAATCATACCAGCTTTCATCTATACAACAAGGAATGCTATTCAACAGTCTAGTTGCTCAAAACTCAGGAGTGGATATTGAGCAGATAATCTGTTTAATACATGAAAAAATTGATGTTTTGGCATTTCAAAAAGCATGGCAGAAAGTTGTAGAACGACACGCAGTTTTGAGAACTAGTTTTGATTGGGAAACCGGACAAGAACCTCTACAATGTGTGCAGCAGCAGGTAAAAATTTCCTTAGAACAGCAAGATTGGTGTGGCTTGTCTGATACAGAACAATCAACTAAATTGCAAGTTTATCTACAAAGCGATCGCACTCTTGGGTTTCAGTTAAATACCGCCCCATTGATGCGTCTGGCATTATTTCAGTTGAGAGAATCTGTCTATCAATTTGTTTGGACTTTTCACCATGTTTTGTTAGATGGTCGCTCTTTGTCCATCATCATTAAAGAAGTTTTCACCTTTTACGATGCTTTCTGTCAGGGTAAAGACTTACAACTACCCCAACCTCGTCCTTATCAAGACCACATTGCATGGTTACAGCAGCAGGATTGGTCTAAATCAGAAAGTTTTTGGCGGGACTTGCTCAAAGGTTTTACCGCACCCACGCCTTTATTAGTAGACTCAAACCCTGGTGAGAAAAAGGGTTTTGGCGAACAAGCAATTCGACTATCAGCAAAAACTACAGTGATGTTGCAGTCTTTAGCAAAACAACATCAAATTACGCTAAATACTTTAGTACAAGGTGCTTGGGCTTTATTGCTCAGTCGTTATAGTGGCGAGTCTGATGTTGTGTTTGGGGCGACAAGAGCCTGTCGTCATTCCTCTGTAACTGGGGCAGATTCGATGGTAGGATTGCTCATCAATACTTTACCAGTGCGAGTCAAGGTGTCAGGAGAAAAACCGCTTTTGACTTGGCTAAAAGAATTGCGATCGCAGTGGGTAGCGTTACGAGACTACGAACACACCCCCTTAACCAATATTCAAAGATGGAGTGATGTTCCTGGCGGTACACCTCTGTTTGATAGCATTCTGGTATTTGAAAACTATGAATTGAATTCTGTTTTGCGTTCTCAAGGTGACAGATGGCAAAACCTGGAGATAAAACAAGAAGAACAAACTAACTTTCCCCTGACATTGGTTGGCTATGCAGAGTCAGAACTGTTATTGAAACTCAAATACGACCAAAACAAGTTTGATGATGCCAAAATCCGTCGAATGCTGGGACATCTTCAAACTTTATTGTCCAGTATGGCGACTAATCCTTGGCAGTGTTTAGGAGAATTACCACTCTTGACGACAGATGAAAGACAGCAAATGTTGATGGAGTGGAATAATACACAAACAGATTTTGCAGAACAACTTTGTATTCATCAACTGTTTGAGGCGCAGGTAGAGCAGACACCAGACGCTATAGCCGTTGTTTGTGGACAAGAACAACTCACCTACAAAGAGTTAAACTGGAGAGCTAATCAGTTAGCCCATCACCTCAAGCAACTGGGTGTCAAACCAGGGGTGTTAGTGGGTGTATATTTAGAGCGATCGCTAGAAATGATTCCGGCTGTCCTAGGGATTTTGAAAGCTGGCGGCGCGTATGTTCCACTAGAACCCAGTTTCCCTAAAGCACGCATTCAATTATTGCTGTCTTCTCTGCAAATTAACTGTCTAGTCACCCAAACTTGCTTGTTACCTAGTATTCATGCGTTAGAACTGAGCGCACTGCAACATTTAATCTGTTTAGATAAATCTGCACATAGTAAATTTTCCCCTACACCCCTACACCCTCATACCCCTACACCCTCTATTTGGCATCGTTCCTATCTAGATTTACTGCCCACAGAAAATTTACCAACATCTGCAAGTTCTGATGATATCGCCTATGTGATTTTTACCTCTGGCTCTACGGGTACACCCAAAGGGGTTGTAGTTCGTCATCAACCAGTAATCAACTTGATTGAGTGGGTGAACAAAACCTTCAATGTTAATGCTAACGACAGAGTTCTATTTATCACATCCTTATGTTTTGACCTGTCAGTTTATGACATTTTTGGACTATTAGCCGCAGGTGGTTCGATTCGGGTTGTATCTAGCCATGATGTCCGAGATCCAGAAGCTTTACTACACATTCTCTGTCATGAGCCGATTACCTTTTGGGATTCTGCGCCGCCTGCACTACAACAACTGGCTGGCTTTTTCCCCAAGGTTCAAGCAACTAATTGTCATCCCCAACTGCGGTTAGTATTTATGAGTGGTGATTGGATACCAGTCACCCTACCAGATTTACTGAAAACCACCTTTCCAGGGGTTGAGGTGATTAGTTTGGGTGGTGCAACGGAAGCAACTATTTGGTCTAATTATTATCCCATCGGCAAAGTCGAGCCGCATTGGAAGAGTATTCCCTATGGCAAACCCATCCAAAACGCTCAATATTACATTCTCGATGATTACCTCAATCCCTGTCCTATTGGTGTGACTGGAGAGTTATATATTGGTGGAGAATGTTTAGCCTCTGGCTATTTAAATCAACCGGAACTTACAGCCCAAAAATTTATTCCCAGTCCCTTTGGCAATTCCAAACTATACAAAACTGGGGATTTAGCCCGTTATCTCAGCGATGGGAATATTGAATTCCTCGGACGAATTGACCATCAAGTTAAGATTCGCGGTTTCCGTATCGAGTTGGGAGAGATTGAGAGTGTACTCACACAACACGAATCTGTAGAAGAAACTGTAGTTATAGCCAGAGAGGATGAGCCAGGAAATAAGCGGTTAGTGGCTTATGTGGTGGTAAATGATGAATCTAAACCTAATATGAATGAATTAAGGCGGTTTCTGCGAGAGAAACTACCAGAGTATATGATTCCATCTGCCTTTGTCGCGATCGCCAAAATTCCTCTGACTCCCAATGGTAAGGTAGATCGCCGCGCTCTGCCCATCCCCGACCAAAGACCAGAATTAGAAAAAGCCTTGATTGCGCCGAGAAACACCATAGAAATTGAGTTAGCGCGAATTTGGTCAGAGGTTTTAGGTATTCAATCAGTTGGAATTAGAGATAATTTCTTTGAATTGGGGGGAAATTCCCTACTGGCGGTGAAATTATTTACACAAGTTGAAAAGGCATTTGGTCAAAAACTCCCCCTCGCTACCTTATTACAATCACCAACCATAGAGCAATTAGCTAACATTCTCAGCCAATCAAACACAAAAACTTCTTGGTCTTCTCTGGTGACAATTCAGCCTGGTAGTAGTGCGAAACGTCCTTTATTCTTGATTCACGCCCTTGGTGGTAATGTGATTGGCTATCAAACTCTAGTACGTTATCTGGGTACAGAGCAACCCGTGTATGGCTTACAAGCACAAGGACTTGATGGCAAACAAGCTCCCCACACCAGAGTTGAAGACATGGCCGCTCACTACATCAAAGAAATTCGCACCGTTCAACCTCATGGCCCTTATCTTTTGGGCGGCTTCTCTAGTGGGGGGACAATTGCTTATGAAATGGCGCGTCAGTTAGTTGCTCAAGGCGATCGCGTGGCTTTATTGGCAATGTTTGATACATATAACCCCAGCTTATATATCAGTCATCCTTCGCTATTGCGGACATTGTATGTCTACTGGCTTACCCTATTGCGACTGCCATCTGTAGATAGAAGAAACTATGTTCTCGCCAAAGTGGATTGGTTTAAATCCATGTTATTAGGGAAACACAGTAGCAAATTCGACTTATGGAACGAACATTCTTTCACTGACGATGCCAACCCTTACAATATGGCACTAATAGAAGCAATCAAACAAGCAACAATGGCAGATTATGTAGTCAAATCCTACCCTGGCAAGGTAACTTTATTTACCACCAAAGAAGTTTTGCGATGGTGTCAGTTCAAACCCTGTAGAGGCTGGAGTGCAATGGCTAAACAAGGGGTAGAAATTCATGAAGTTCCTGGTACACATTTAGGTATGTTGGGAGAACCAGGTGTGCAGATGTTAGCTGAAAAATTGCGGTTTTGCTTAGAGGAAGCACAAGCAGATCATCAGGTAGTATCACCAAAGGCTGAGAAGATGCGGTGGATACTTCAAAACCAAGATTATCGAGTATTTGAACATCAGCATTGATGTAATTAGGGTATTGGGTATAAGGGTGTGTGACGTAAGGTTTTTAGATACATACACACGCCACTTGGCTCAAGTTGGGAAACCCACCCACGCCAGTGGCTCCCCTGTACCCCTACACCCTCGCCAAAACCCTTGATTCTTCGTTTTTATGGGTAAGTCCTATATATTTCTCACCGTACACAATTGATTCCGCTACGAGAAACAGTTTACTCTGTTGTAGAACCTGAAATTCAACAGCAGTTGAGATTACCTGCGTGGACTGAAGAATTTTTGTATGAGAATAGCCCTATTCACCGAAACCTTTTTGCCGAAAGTAGATGGCATAGTTACACGTCTACGCCATACAGTTGACCATCTACAGCGTGATGGAAATCAAGTTTTAGTGATTGCCCCAGAGGGTGGAATCACGGAACATAAAGGAGCGAAAGTTTACGGCATTAGTGGCTTTCCTTTGCCTCTGTATCCAGAGTTAAAAATGGCACTACCCCGCCCAGCCATTGGTTATGCTTTAGAAGAATTCCAGCCTGATATTATTCATGTTGTAAACCCTGCTGTTTTAGGATTATCAGGCATTTTTTATAGCAAAGTTTTGAAAATTCCCTTAGTAGCTTCTTACCATACCCATTTACCGCAATATCTCCAGCATTACGGCTTAGGAATGTTAGAAGGCTTGTTGTGGGAATTGCTCAAAGGCGCTCATAATCAAGCATTGTTAAATCTTTGTACCTCGACAGCCATGATGGAGGAATTGTCATCACATGGCATTGAAAGAGTAGACTTGTGGCAGAGGGGCGTAGATACAGAATTATTTCATCCTAATTTAGCCAGTTTAGAGATGCGATCGCATCTTTCCCAAAACCATCCCGAAAGTCCCTTATTATTGTATGTTGGTCGCTTATCTGCCGAAAAAGAAATTGAACGCATTAAACCAATTTTAGAAGCAATTCCCCAAGCGCGATTGGCTTTAGTGGGAGATGGCCCCCATCGCCAAGCCTTAGAAAAACACTTTGCTGGAAGCAACACCCATTTTGTTGGCTATCTCATGGGACGTGAGTTAGGTTCTGCTTTTGCGAGTGCTGATGCTTTTATTTTCCCTTCCCGCACAGAAACTCTGGGGTTAGTCTTATTAGAAGCAATGGCCGCTGGTTGTCCAGTAGTTGCTGCCCGTTCTGGTGGCATCCCTGATATTGTTACAGATGGTGTGAATGGATATCTTTTTAACCCCAAAGCAGACATTCAAGATGCGATTTCTGCTACAATTCGCCTCTTGGAAAATCAGCAAGAACGAGATATCATTCGTCAAAATGCTCGTAAAGAAGCAGAAAAATGGGGATGGGCAGCGGCCACACGCCAGCTGCAAGATTACTATCACAAAATAGTCTCAGTAAAACAGCCAACAGCAGCAGTTTAAATGCAGGATAGGAATTGTGGGGCATTTCTGCTCCACGATTTTCGGAACGATTAACGATAGATAAAAGCACAATCTCAGCTTTAAATCTAAAATCTAAAATCTAAAATCTAAAATTCCATGACTCTTCCCAACCCTGGTAGCGTCTTGGCTACATTAACTGAACTCACACAAGTTAATCGCACCCACGCCTTACTACGTCGTGTCAAAGACCTTTCTGTTAACGAATTTGTCTGTCTACTTGATTTTATAACGGCTGAGTTCCAACAATTTCTCAGAGCCATTGAATTAATTAATAATGAAGCTCTAGAAACAATGTTGGAAAAGGTACTAGAAGCCATTACCTTGAAAATTGGTCAAATTCTCCAAGCTGAACACACAGCAATTTTTTTAGTTGACTATGATAAAGGTCAACTCTGGTCAAAAGTTCCCCAAGATAATAGTCAAAAATTTTTAGAAATTAGAACGCCAATTAATGTTGGCATTCCTGGGCATGTAGCGAGTACAGCCCAATATTTAAACATTGCGGAAACTGCAACACATCCTTTATTTAGTCCAGATTTAGAAAAACAAATGGGCTATAAAATTCGCAATATTTTATGTATGCCTGTTGTTAGTAGTAAGAGTCAAACTGTTGCTGTTGTGCAACTGGCAAATAAAGAAGGTAATGTGCCTTTTAATCATGAAGATGAAGAATCATTCCGAGATTTTGCTGCTTCTATTGGGATTATTTTAGAAACTTGTCAATCCTTTTATGTAGCAGCCCGCAATCAACGAGGCGCAACAGCATTATTAAGGGCGACTCAAACATTAGGGCAGAGTTTAGACTTAGAAGCAACTTTGCAAATAGTCATGGAACAAGCCCGAATTTTGATGCAAGCAGACCGGAGTACGCTGTTTTTGTATCGCAAAGAAATGGGTGAACTTTGGACAAAAGTTGCAGCCGCAGCATCGCCCACAGACTTTCTTGAAATTCGGATGCCGGCAAATCGGGGAATTGCTGGTTATGTAGCATCAACAGGAGACGCATTAAATATTCCTGATGCTTATAAAGACCCACGTTTTGACCCCAGTACAGATAGAAAAACTGGCTATGTAACGCGGAATATTTTATGTTTACCAGTGTTTAATTCTGCTAATGAATTAATTGGGGTAACTCAGCTAATTAATAAGCAAAAAGGCAGTTTTAGCGCCTCTGATGAAGAGTTTATGCGAGCTTTTAATATTCAAGCAGGCATAGCATTAGAAAATGCGCGGCTGTTTGAAAATGTCCTGTTAGAGAAACAGTATCAAAAAGACATTTTGCAAAGTCTATCTGATGCTGTAATTTCGACTGATATGATTGGTCGAATTGTGACAATTAATGATGCGGCTTTAGAGTTATTGGGTTGTCCTTTGGCTGATACTAATAACAAAAGCAATAAATTATTGTGGGAGCAAAATTTAATCGGGCGCTTTGTGTGGGAAGTAGTACCCATTGAAAATTTGCAAATGCGCTTAGAAGACAGTTTGACATCGGGCGCTAGACATTATGTTCCAGAACAAAGTTTGATGGTGGGGCTATATCAAGCATTGACTTTAGACGGGCGAGTGAATAGTGACAATCAAGACTCAGCTTTGCAAACTGGCACAACTCATCAGTTGATTTTAACAGTCCGCGATCGCAATAACCCTGACCTTTTCATTCCTTGGAATTTACTGTTAACTCCTCCATCCCAATTAATCCCCGCTAATCAAGTAGAACAGTTAGAACGCAGTATTAATTTGACTGTAAATCCCCTCACCAACCCAGAAGGGGGAGTGAGAGGCGGTTTAGTAGTTCTAGAAGACATTAGCCAAGAAAAACGCCTGAAAACCACAATGTATCGTTACCTGACTCCCCATGTTGCAGAACAAGTCATGGCTTTGGGTGAAGATGCTTTGATGGTGGGTGAACGTAAGGATGTGACTGTCTTATTTTCTGATATTCGTGGCTACACCACTTTGACGGAAAATTTGGGCGCAGCAGAAGTTGTATCGCTGTTGAACCAATATTTTGAAACAATGGTGGAAGCGGTTTTTAATTATGAAGGCACTTTAGATAAATTTATTGGCGATGCTTTAATGGCTGTGTTTGGTGCGCCTTTACCAATTACAGAAAACCATGCTTGGCAGGCGGTACAATCAGCCTTAGATATGCGCCAACGTCTGCAAGAATTTAACCAACGGCGAATTATTCAGGAACAACCACAAATTCGTATCGGGATAGGGATTAGTTCTGGGGAAGTTGTTTCTGGTAATATTGGCTCTCACAAACGTATGGATTACACCGTGATTGGCGATAGTGTAAACTTAAGCGCCCGTCTAGAAGCGGTCACGAAAGAATATGGCTGTGATATTATTTTGAGCGAATTTACCTACCAACTTTGCAGCGATCGCATTTGGGTGCGGGAGTTAGATAAAATTCGCGTTAAGGGTAAAAACCAAGCTGTGAATATTTATGAGTTAATTAGCGATCGCAATACGCCTTTAGATGCTGATACCCAAGAGTTTTTGTTTCACTATCATAACGGCCGGGCTGCTTATTTAGCAAAGGATTTTGCCGGGGCGATCGCTAGTTTTACCGCCGCAAAACACCTCCGCCCCAAGGATCAAGCCGTAGAAATTCATCTAGAACGCGCCCAAAATTATCACCAAACACCACCGCCAGATTCCTGGGATGGTGTTTGGACAATTGTCAGCAAATAAATACCCAAATTTTTTAATTTCTGATTACAAAAGCTTTTTGATATTCCTGAATCAGTGAGATGCTGGCAAGCAGTCACGACAAGATAAAGTAATGACTAATATTTGATTTTGAAAAAAATCATTGAACTTAGAAAAGGCTTTTTACTACTCCCTACTCCCTACCTGCACAATTTTTATCTTATTCTTCAGCTTCTCCGCCTTCATTTCTAAAAGGATTTTCGCCAATTTTTAGCTGTTTTTTACTTTGTTTTAGCTGTTTCCACAAAGCTTTGATTTGTTCGTAAGCATCTTCTGGCGGGATTTTTCCACCCGTTTCTAAGCTACAAACATAACTAACTTTATTCGCAAATTCCTGAAGATTCGCATTAAATACTAAGTTTTCGGGTTTAACTTGCCCATAATATCGACCTTTGGGATAAATAAAATCATCTTTGTCCACCATCTTCTGCTCCACTTATTAAACTCCATTATTGTTTTAATATCTGAACTCAAGCCATGATTTATGCACTTCTAGCAAGTATTTTATGAATTACCAACAAATCGACTCTCTTGTTTCTACCTCAACAGGTATTTGAGAAATCGAGTAGGATTTCTATATTTTGCTGCTAAAAGCAAAAAAGCTTGATTAGTATTGATCGTTGTGCAGTAATTCCTAATAGTGTATCCTTCTGCCAATTACTAATTGACATTCTCTGGTATTAAACACCAATCAAAATTTTCAATAGCTATTTACTTAGTCATGATTTATACTTTATTTTCTATAAAAAAATCAGTTTTTGAGTAAAAAAATCTACAGTCAGAGTGTAATAGTTTCCTGGGAAATTTACCTCTACTAGAGGTTATATATTATATATCTGAGTTTCAGCATCAGGTAATTAATCTTTACTATAACTTACTGGTGCTGACCAGTAAAATTTAATTCTCTAAGGGCAGCTTTTGTCCTACTCCATCAAAGGTATAAACCAATTTTATACGGGTGTATTACAGTCACAAGATTTACGGGTAATACTCAGCAAATTTGATATCAGACTACTGTTGAAAACCCTGAAATCTCATTTCAAAATTGATGAATTTACAGCAGAGTGTCAGTCAATAAAATACAGAATTTAGTTCTCACAGCTAGTAGAGAGCCTATTCTTATGCAGAATTCAGGCTTCTGACTCCTGAATTCTTAGCATTTTTTGATTATGCACTGGCGATTAATTAGCGAATCTTTGTTAACTAAAGATAAAATGGTGAAGCCCGAAAGGACACAAGTCTCCCATTGCTGAAAAGTTGACCTCCTACCATGTCTGTTCATTCTAAAGTCTACGAAGGCAAAGCAAAAATACTCTATACAACAGATAATCCAGAAATCTTGCTGGCTGATTTTAAAGATGATGCAACTGCGTTTAACGCCCAAAAGCGTGGCAGTATCATTGGCAAAGGAAAAATTAACTGTAGTATTTCTAGCGAGTTATTTAAACAGTTGGAAGCCCAAGGGGTTAAAACCCACTTTATTGACAGCCCGTCCCCTAATCAAATGCGGGTGAAAGCGGTGAAAATTTTACCCTTAGAAGTAGTCGTGAGAAATATTGCGGCGGGTAGCCTGAGTCAACAAACAGGTTTACCAGTGGGTACAGTTTTGCAACAGCCCTTGGTAGAGTTTTATTACAAGAATGATCAATTAGGAGACCCGTTGTTGACACGCGATCGCCTACTCTTAATGGAATTAGCTACAGAGGAACAAGTAGACCTAATTAAGAATCTAGCATTGCAAATCAACGAGTTTCTGCGGAGCTTTTGGCAGCAATGTGGCATTACCTTAGTAGACTTCAAACTAGAATTCGGCTTAGATTCACAACAGCAAATACTCCTGGCAGATGAGATTAGTCCAGACACCTGTCGTTTGTGGGACACTACAGAAACTGACCCCAACCGTCGCGTCCTGGATAAAGACCGCTTCCGCCGAGATTTAGGCAATGTAGAAGATGCGTACCAAGAGGTTTTACAGCGAGTGCTGCAAACAGTAGACAGTAAAAATTAAACTGATGTACCTTGTCATTGGTCATTGGTCTTGACAAAGGACAAATGACCAACGACTAATGACTAATAACTAGTGTGTGATTGTGTGCGGAAGTGAAGAGGAATATATAATGCGTTTATCTCCTATATTAGTAGCAGCTGTAGCAATTGCAGCGCCATTAAGTGGCTCTTTTAGAGCGAATGCCCAAACTGCTGAAGATTTACAACCCACAGCGAAAATTTTAAAACCCGCTACAAAGCAGCCACAAGAGAAGGACGCAGGGCAAAGTTCAGCGAGGGAAAGTTTACCAACTGCGATCGCCTCCCCAGAGGCTAAAGTACTCAAAGATACTCAACCAAAATCTGTGACCATTTTGCCAACACCATCAGATGCAAAATCACAGGTGATAGTCCCAACCATTGCCCAAACGCCAGAAACAATCCCCAACTCTGATACTCAACAGCCCAACACCATTCCTGATAGTTCCACTCCAGCAACACAACCTGCATCTCCAGAAAATACTACCCCAGCAACCATCGAACCGGCATCTCCCCAAAATCCCCAGCCGGAAAATACTACTCCCCCCACTACCATCGAACCGGCATTTCCCCAAAACCCTCAGCCGGAAAATACCACCCCCCCAACCATCGAACCGGCATTTCCCCAAAATCCCCAGCCAGAAAATACCACCCCCCCCACCATCGAACCTGCGTTTCCCACATCTCCAGGGAATACCCAACCGAATGGCGCTACCGAATCAACAGAACCAAGGGTATTGGTATCAGAAGTAGTCGTCAAACCCCAAGCAGGACAATTACCCCCAGAATTAGAAGATCGAGTTTATCAAGTCATTCGGACTCAACCAGGGCGAACAACCACCCGCACCCAACTACAAGAAGATATTAATTCGATTTTTGGTACAGGTTTCTTTTCTAACGTCCAAGCTGTACCAGAAGATACACCCTTGGGCGTGCGAGTCAGCTTTATTGTCCAGCCCAACCCCGTACTTACAAAAGTGCAAGTCGAAGCTAATCCTGGAACTGGTGTTGCTTCGGTTCTGCCAGCAAGTACGGCGGATGAAGTTTTTAAAGATCAGTATGGTAAAATCCTCAACCTACGCGACTTGCAAGAAGGAATCAAGACCTTAAGCAAACGCTATCAAGACCAAGGTTATGTGTTAGCCAATGTGATTGGTGCGCCCCAAGTTTCCGAAAATGGGGTGGTGACGCTGCAAGTCGCCGAAGGCGTAGTGGAAAATATTAAAGTCCGGTTCCGCAACAAAGAAGGTCAAGAAACAGACGACCAAGGTAGACCAATTCGCGGACGGACACAAGAGTATATTATTACACGGGAAGTAGAATTAAAACCAGGACAAATATTTAACAGAAATATAGTTCAAAAAGACCTACAACGGGTATTTGGACTAGGTTTGTTTGAAGATGTGAATGTTTCTTTAGACCCTGGTACTGACCCCAGCAAAGTAGATGTAGTAATTAATGTTGCCGAACGCAGTAGCGGTTCGATCGCGGCTGGTGCTGGTATTAGTTCTGCCAGTGGATTATTTGGTACAGTCAGCTATCAACAGCAAAACCTCAACGGCAGAAACCAAAAATTAGGTGCAGAAGTCCAGGTAGGAACCAGGGAATTACTATTTGATTTACGCTACACCGACCCCTGGATTGCGGGTGATCCTTACCGCACCTCTTACACAGCCAATATTTTCCGCCGCAGTTCGATTTCCTTAGTATTTGAAGGAGATGAGAACAACGTGGAAACCTTCAGAGCCGGAGATGACGATGGCGATCGCCCCCGTGTGTTACGTTTAGGTGGTGGCGTTACCTTTACTCGTCCGTTGTCCAAAAATCCCTACGAACGTTCTGAATGGACAGCCTCAGCCGGGTTGCAATATCAGCGCGTTTCCACCCGCGATGCTGATGGTAATCTCAGAAGATTTGGTACAGTTTACAACAATGGCCAAGCTGGAGAATTAATTCCCTTAAGCTTCTCTGGTACAGGCCAAGACGACTTGGTATTATTACAACTAGGTACACAGCGCGATCGCCGTAACAATGCCCTACAGCCTACCAGTGGTTCGTTCCTGCGCTTCGGAGTTGACCAGTCATTACCAATAGGCGAAGGTAATATTTTACTCACTAGACTACGGGGGAGCTATAGCCAATACATCCCCGTGAAGCTCTTAAACTTTTCCAAAGGCGCACAAACTCTCGCCTTTAACATTCAAGGCGGTACTATCCTCGGCGATTTACCTCCCTACGAAGCCTTTACTTTAGGCGGTAGTAACTCCGTGCGTGGTTATGAAGAAGGAACACTAGCCAGCAGCCGTAGTTACGTGCAAGCAACTTTAGAGTATCGCTTCCCTGTATTTTCCATCGTAAGTGGTGCAGCCTTTGTCGATTTTGGTACTGACTTAGGCACCAATACTAGGGCGGCGGATGTTCTCAACAAAAACGGTACTGGCTATGGTTATGGTTTGGGTGTGCGCGTCCAATCACCTCTGGGGCCAATTCGTATCGACTACGGTATCAACGATGATGGTGATAGCCGCATCAACTTCGGCATTGGGGAAAGATTTTAAAAAGTATGAAGTGTGTAGACGCGCTCTGCGCGGCTTCCCGAAGGGTAGTATGAAGTATGAAATTAGCTTTTTCACACTTCATACTTCATACTTTCTCTTGACTCTTTGACCCTCGACCCTTGACTATTTATTAAGGTGTATTAAATTTTCGCCGATGCAACAGCACACCATCGCCGGGGAAATCTGCCAAACAGGAGTCGGACTGCATAGCGGTATTGCTACCAATGTGCGGATATTACCAGCCCCAGCCAATAGCGGGCGTTATTTTGTGCGGGTAGATTTGCCAGATTTGCCAATCATTCCCGCCCAAATTGCCGCAGTCAATGAAACTGTACTGTCTACTCAATTGGGTAAAGGTGCAGCATCTGTCCGTACAGTCGAGCATTTATTGGCAACCTTGTCAAGTATGGGTGTGAATAATGCCCGCATTGAAATTGATGGGCCAGAAGTGCCGTTGTTGGATGGTTCAGCCCAAATTTGGGCTGCTAGTGTGGCTCAAGTTGGCTTACAACCGCAAACAGTAGACGATAACTCAGCGCAATGGGTTCTTGCAGAACCAATCTGGATTTATCAAAATGATGCCTTTGTTTGTGCTATCCCAGCCGCAGAAACCCGCTTTAGCTATGGGATTGATTTTGATTTACCTGCAATTGGCAATCAATGGCACAGTTGGTTATTAGCGGCTGATGTCGGTGAGGCGGCTGTTAGCTTTGCGGCGGAAATTGCCCCTGCGCGTACCTTTGGTTTATTACATCAAATAGAATACTTACAACAGGCTGGATTAATTAAAGGCGGCAGCTTAGACAATGCACTGGTTTGCGGCTCTGAAGGATGGTTAAATCCGCCATTAAGATTTGCAAATGAGCCAGTCCGTCATAAGATGTTGGACTTAGTAGGAGATTTGAGTTTATTGGGAAATTTCCCCCAAGCTCATTTCTTAGCGTATAAAGCCAGCCACAATTTACATATTCAACTCGCCGAAAGGATTTTAGCGGCACAGCAAAATCCCACTGACAAAATCTGAGGGGTTTCAACGCCATTCCACTTTTAATTTCCACAGTCAAAGTCACACAAACTGCCAATGTCGTCAATTCTTGCAGAAGTAAATAGTAGCGATGCGATCGCATCCTCATCTGATACCACCCAAACTCCCACTGCACCGGAAGTGAAAAAAACCTTCACATCCGAAGAAATTCAGCAGTTGCTCCCCCATCGCTATCCATTTCTACTGGTAGACAAAATTATTGACTATGTACCAGGAAAAGTGGCTGTAGGCGTTAAAAATGTTACTATTAACGAACCTCAATTTCAAGGACATTTCCCCGGTAGACCACTCATGCCAGGTGTGCTAATTGTCGAAGCAATGGCACAAGTCGGTGGAATTGTGTTAACACAACTACCAGAATACAATGCAGGTGGACTGTTTGTCTTTGCTGGCATTGATAAAGCCCGCTTTCGTCGTCAAGTTGTCCCTGGAGATCAACTGATTATGACAGTGGAACTGTTATGTATCAAACAACGTCGGTTTGGGAAGATGCAAGCTCGGGCCGAAGTTGACGGACAACTCGCTGCTGAAGGCGAATTGATGTTTTCTTTAGTTGGTTAACAACTTGTTTGAGTGTCTTGGTACAACCGTGATATGGCAACGTGCTGAGTATAAAACCAGTTATTACAATGTCATAACTGGCTTGGCTATTGTTATATACTGAGGCTCAAATCTAAACAAGCATCACAGATTAACAACTGTCCACACAGTATTTGAAAATTTCTGAATTTTCGCTGCCCTCACACTTAACTTGCTTTGCCCGACACTTTCGATTGTTGAAGTTATCACAACTCAGCAACACCAGTTGCGATTAACGCACTGGTTTCTCACGACAGTTCTGGAGATTCACCCTTGAAGACTCTTATTCATCCAACGGCGGTAGTTCATCCTAAAGCGGAACTCCACCCTACAGTGCAAGTTGGTGCCTATGCTGTGATTGGAGCGCATGTCAAAGTTGGCCCAGAAACAATTATTGGCGCTCATGTAGTGCTGGAAGGGCCTTGCGAAATTGGGGCGCGAAATCAGATTTTTCCAGGTGCAGCTATTGGTATGGAACCCCAGGATCTCAAATTTGTAGGAGAGCCAACCTGGGTAAAAATCGGTGACGACAATGTAATTCGAGAGTATGTCACCGTTAACCGTGCCACAGGTGAGGGAGAAGCCACAATCATCGGCAGTAATAATTTGCTGATGGCTTATGTGCATGTGGCGCATAATTGCATCATTGAAGATCATGTAATTATTCCCAACTCGGTAGCTTTAGCAGGTCATGTGCATATCGAGTCTCGCGCCAGATTAGGCGGCGTTTTGGGAGTTCATCAATTTGTCCATATTGGTAGACACTCAATGGTAGGTGGGATGTCTCGCATTGATCGGGATGTGCCGCCATATATGCTAGTAGAAGGTAATCCAGTACGGGTCAGAACCCTGAATTTGGTGGGGCTGAAGCGTTCTGGAATGTCCGCCAGTGACCTGCAAACCCTCAAAAAAGCCTTCCGCATTCTCTACCGTTCTAACTTGAGTTTCAAAGAAGCATTAGAACAGTTAGAACAGCTAGGAGATACAGAAGAACTACAACATTTGCGTCGTTTTATACTCTTGTCTCAAATGCCAGGAAGACGTGGCTTGATTCCAGGTAGAGGTAAAGCAGGCACAAGTGATGATTCTTAAGTTATATCTGAGAAATTAGGGTGAATTCAGCAAGTAAGAATTCAGAATTAATTCTGACTCCTGGATTCTGAATTCTTCTTTAACTCAACTTCTAATTTCTCATGGCAAAATTTTTAGTAATTGTTAATTAAAATGCGGATATTTATCAGCACTGGCGAAGTGTCTGGCGATTTGCAAGGTTCGCTGTTGATTGCAGCAATGCAACGCCAAGCTGCTGCTGCTGGGTTGGCGTTAGAAATTGTCGCCCTCGGTGGCGAAAAAATGGCAAAGGCAGGGGCAAATATTTTGGGCAATACCAGTGGGATTGGCTCAATGGGTCTTTTAGAATCTTTGCCTTATGTTGTACCCACTTTATTAGTACAACGAAAAGCGATCGCCTATCTCAAGCAAAACCCGCCAGACTTAGTGGTGCTGATTGATTATATGGGGCCAAACCTCGGCATCGGCACTTATATGCGACAAAATCTGCCAGATGTGCCTGTGGTTTATTACATTGCCCCACAAGAGTGGGTTTGGTCAATGAGTCTGCGAAATACCTCTCGCATCGTTGGTTTTACAGACAAACTCTTAGCAATATTCCCCGAAGAAGCCAGATATTATCAAGAAAATGGCGGAAATGTCAGTTGGGTGGGACATCCGTTAATTGATCGGATGCAGAATGTACCTAATCGTCAGGCGGCGCGTGCTGAATTAGGAATTGCACCAGAACAAATTGCGATCGCACTTCTCCCCGCTTCTCGTCAGCAAGAACTAAAATATCTTTTACCAGTCATTTTTCAAGCAGCGCAGACAATTCAAGCCAAGTTACCAGAAGCTCACTTTTGGATTCCTTTATCTTTGGAAAGCTTTAAACAACCAATAGAGTCAGCAATTCAAAATTACGGTTTACGAGCCACAATTGTCTCTGGTCAACAAAAAGAAGTGTTTGCTGCGGCTGATTTCGCCATTACTAAATCTGGCACAGTCAATTTAGAACTGGCGCTGTTTAACGTGCCGCAAGTTGTAGTTTATCGCCTCAATGCCGTTACCGTTTGGATTGCGCGGAAAATCCTCAAAGGTTCCATTCCCTTTGCTTCTCCAGTCAACTTAGTGGTAATGCGGGAAATTGTACCAGAGTTGTTACAAGAACAAGCCACACCAGAGAATATTACCCAAGCCGCAATGGAAATACTACTGAATCCTGAACGCAGACGGCAGACATTGACAGATTATGCCCAAATGCGACAATGTTTAGGAGATATTGGCGTATGCGATCGCGCGGCTCAAGAAATTTTGCAAATGCTAACTGAAGTGTGAAGTATGAAGTATAAATTATGAAGTGTGAAGTCTGAAGTGTGAAGTTTGAAGACATGAATTCGACAGACCTCTCCCTCTCCTAAAACGCGCTACGGTGTACACACAAATCCGGGTTGAGTGCATCTATCCCGCCTCGGAATCAATTCCGAGTCTCATAGCGCAAGTCCTCTTGGGAGGACTCAACCACAAGTTCATTTCAGTCCACGCTTTGTGGATTTTGGCTATGAGCCTGGAACTTTAGTTCCAGGCTTGATGCGGTTTCATACAGCAAATTTTCGAGCAAACTATTTTTTACTCAGCACTCAGCACTCAGCACTTATTACTCAATGAGAAAACGACGACCAATCGCAGTTGATTTGTTCGCAGGCGCAGGTGGTATGACCCTTGGCTTTGAACAAGCTGGCTTTGATGTATTGGCCGCCGTCGAAATTGATCCTATCCACTGCGCTACTCACGAATTTAACTTTCCGGGGTGTACAGTTTTTTGTAAAAGCGTAGAAGACACCACAGGCAAAGAAATTCGCAAACGTTCCAAAATTGGCAGTCGTGAAATTGATGCGGTTATTTGTGGTAGTCCCTGTCAAGGCTTTTCCCTGATGGGTAAACGGGTTTTTGATGACCCGCGTAACTCTTTAGTATTTCACTTTCATCGATTGGTGTTAGAACTACAACCAAAATATTTTGTGATGGAAAATGTTCGCGGTATAACCGTTGGCGAACACAAACAAATTCTGAAAAGTTTAATTAGTGAGTTTCAAACTCACGGCTATCAGGTAGAAGAAAATTATCAAATTCTGAATGCTGCTCATTATGGTGTACCACAATCCCGTGAGCGATTATTTCTGTTAGGCGCGAGAGGAGATGTCAACTTACCCAAGTATCCCCAACCAATTACCCAAATAGCCAAGCCAAATCAGTCAATATCACAAAATGCTTTACCACTGAGTCCGACAGTGTGGGATGCAATTGGTGATCTCCCAGAAGTAGAAAATTATGCAGAGTTATTAGAAAAAGATTGGGTATTTGCTGATTATGGCAAACCGAGTGATTATGCCTTGATACTGCGCGGTATTAGTAATTTAGCAGATGATTATAGCTGCGATCGCCAATTCGATGCCCGCATTCTCTCTTCTAGTTTCCGCACTCAACACACACCCACAACCATTCAACGTTTTCAAGAAACTCCCCAAGGCGAAAGAGAACCCATCAGCCGTTTTCATAAACTGCATCCGGCTGGTGTCTGCAATACCTTACGCGCCGGAACAGATAGACACAGGGGTTCTTTCACTTCTCCGCGACCAATTCATCCCATGACACCCCGTTGCATCACAGTCAGAGAAGCTGCACGGCTTCATTCTTACCCAGACTGGTTTCGATTTCACGTCACTAAATGGCATGGTTTTCGCCAAGTCGGTAATTCTGTACCGCCACTATTAGCCAAAGCTGTCGCCACCGAGATTATCCGCAGTTTAAATACCATCCCCATCAAACCCAAGTTTCCACAGCAGCTAGGAGATGAAAAGCTATTGCAATTGAAGATATTGCAAGCTACACAACATTATTTAAAGACTTAAAATATTCAGATAAAAATCAAGTTATATTTTCTGCGATCGCATTACTTAGTACTAGTGGCATTTTTTTGAGCATAGCTAAGATTACGCTGATATTCAACAATCTTTTGCTGTGCTAGTACATAATTCGGACTAGATGAAGGTACTGATTGCATCAATGATATAGCAGTTTCCCATTGTTTAACAATGTTTTGCCACTCTGTTGAAGATTTAGCCGATTGCGTCAGATTAGCAGCACTAATCGCTTGATTCACAGCCTCACGAAAATTATCCAGTTGAGGTGATACTATAGGCAACTGTGAATCAACTGGTGTCGGTGTTGGCTGAGATGTTATTGATAAAGTTGGTGATTGATTGTTCGAGGAAGCAGACAATATAATCTTATTTTGAATATTTACTAATTTGATTATTAAACATAAAGCTGCAATTATTGATGTAATTAATATCCAAAGCCACTTTTTTTGCTTTAGATTCCAAAATTTTTGCTTGTTGACTTGATTAAATTTTGGCTCGATTTTAGGGTTTATTTTGGATGAAGTTGCGTATACTCCCATTTCATTTCGTAACTTATTAAACTCTATATTGATTTCTGAATCAGTACTTTTTTCATATTTAATTGCTTCTTTATTGAGAGAATAAACTGATATATATCTGAGTTTTACCAAGTATTCGACATGATATATTACAGAAGAAATAGAAATATAAAAAATCCCGAATATTACTATAATTGTTCTTTGATACTCCGTATAGTAAATGATAGGTTGATTGTAACTAATATCAAATATAGGCAGAAAAAAAGTAGTCAAAAGAAATGCTGTTAAACCAGCAATAATAATCACCAGCCAGCCGTACAAACCTTCCCACCAACTCATTAATCCTGGTAATAAACCTCTTGGTTTACCTATTTCTGGAGCTTGAATTTGAGAAAGAAAAGAACCAAGGAATAAATGTAAAAAATGGTGGGTAAAAGCAATGACTGGAATAGGAGAGAGAATGATTAATATATAGAGGATAACAAATAATTCTATACTTCCGGTTAAATAAGTTACACGGTAACTTACCATTCCAGCTTTTTCGACTATAAAGATAATAACTCGTAAAAATATGGCTAAAATCAACGCTTTTAGCCAAGAAGTGGGATAAGGAAACCATATAGGCCAAGGAGAATTATTCTGTTGCTCTTTGGTAAAATCCAGAGACTTTGGCTTTTTCATAAGTGATAAAAGGGAACATCAAGGTCATAACCTACTAGTTTTAAAATTCCCAATTTATCAGCCAAATAAACATTGAATTTTTTTATATCGTATACAAAAGCATTTAAGCGGAAATGTTGACTAAGTGTTATCTACAGCAAATTTAATCTTATGCTCTAGGTAAATATAGCCATTCTAAATGATTTATGCTCATCTCTCCTCGTCTCTATTCTTTTTAGTTCATCTATCAAATAGGGATGCTATATCTCTTCAAGGCATAGTAACAATCTTTTGACTTAGCGTGGAATTGTCATATTTCTTAACAAAAATACAAAATTTACTTTACACAAAATCTGAAAAAAACACGTCTTAAAATTACCTAAAAATTCCCTAATCTTTGAGATTTTCGCAAAAACGACTTATCCAGTTACTAAGAATATGAATTTACAAGAATAAGCTATAAAACTTAACCAATTATCTTATAAATTTATAGCAATTAGTTAGTTTGGTTGAAAAATATACCACATTTTACTATTTACATCCTATATCTCAAGGTAGAGAATAATGTTTAACATTATTTTGGGCAATCTAAGCAAATTTATGTCTTAGGGATGTTGGCTCAAAATTAGCCTGCCTAATTTTTCTTTGGTGCAACTGAGGTCAAATGACGCAATCATTTAATGCAGTCCAAGAGTGGGAAAAACGTCGAGATCAAGCAACCCGCTACTACCAGGAAGGAAAACTTCAAGAATCACTCGCCCTGGCAACAAAAAATCTAGAATTAGCTAGAGAAATTTCTGATCGAGCCAAAGAGGGTTATACATTAAACGACCTCGGTTTAGCGCACCTTGGTTGCTGGCAACCTCAAAAAGCATTAGAGTGTTTTGAGCAGGCGCTTTTGGTTGCTCAAGAGATAAGTAACGCCAGCGCCGAAGCCACCGCCTTGAGTAATCTTGGTTCTACTTACAGCCGTCTGGGAAAGTTTTCGCAAGCATTGAAATATTTAGATCAAGCCTTAGATATTTTTAGAAGATTGCACGATACTCAAGGTGAAGTTTCCACGCTCAATGATGTGGCACTAATTTACACCAAATTGGGAGAACCCAAACGCGCACTGTTGCTACAAAACCAAATTCTCTCAATGCGACGATTTTTAGGCGATTTTTCTGGTGAAGCAGCAACATTAAATGGTCTTGGGTTTGCTTACAGTCTTTTAGGCAAACATGGGCAAGCCCTAGAATATTTACAGGAAGCACTTTCTATTCAAAGAGCCGTGAAAAATTTGGTGGGTGAAGCAACCACGATGAATAATATTGCTTCTGTTTACAGTGATTTAGGTCAACCTAAACAAGCACTGCTAATTTACTATCAAGTACTTTTATCTCGTCGCGCCCTCAAAGACATTTCTGGTGAAGCCACAACCTTGAATAATATTGGTTATACCTACAGCATTTTAGGTAATAACTGGCAGGCGATGAAATTTTATAAACAAGCGATCGCAATTTATCAACAATTAGGCGATCGCTTGGGAGAAATTTCGACTTTACTAAATATGGGCAGTTTGTACGCATCAACAAAACGCAAAAGAAAAGCCCTATCTTGCTACCAAAATGCCCATGAATTATCTCAGCAAATCGAGTCTCAGCCACTTTTACAGAAAGTACAGCAGCACATAGACTCTCTTTTATAGAAGTTAGTTTTGAAAATGGGTGGTAGAGGAGTCGAACCTCTCTATGACGGATTAAAAGCCCGTTGCACAGCCGCTATGCCAACCACCCATAAAGAAAAGACAAGGGAGACAAGGAAGACAAGGGGTAGGGGGAAAAGGAGACGTACTCCCTACTCCCTATTCCCCAAATCAAAATCCACCAGGGAGGTACTGCCCCTCCTATAACTGTGTTATCAGCACAGCGCCTCACTTTTCGGCTTCAGGTGGAAGGCGGAAGATGGAGGAATCGAACCCCTGGGTGTTACCCCACCCCGGTTTTCAAGACCGGTTGCCAACCATTTAGCGGCATCTTCCATTCAAGGGTGTCTGACGGGGCTTAAACCCGCTATGACTGGTTCCACAAACCAGTGCCGCGATCGCTTTGGCTTCAGACACCATCAGTGGAATCAATGGGAATTGAACCCATAACCTCCTGCTTGCAAGGCAGGCGCTCTAGCCATTTGAGCTATGACCCCATAAAGAAAGTAAAAAGTGTCAAGTAAAAAGTAAAAAGAAATACTTAGGACTTACGCAATAACTCTCTAAAACTCTTATAACTTCGTGTCCTTTGTGTCCTTTGCGGTTCGTTTTTTCATACTTTTGCGTAAGTCCTGATACTTTTGCCTTTTAACTTTTAACTTTTGACTTGTTCAGGCGAGAGTGGTAGGACTCAAACCTACAACCTTCGAGTTAGAAGCTCGATGCTCTCTTCGATTGAGCTACACTCCCATTAATTGGTAGTCCTGGCAGGATTTGAACCTGCAACTTATTGCTTGTAAGGCAATTGCTCTACCATTGAACTACAGGACTACGCAAGCGATCGACGAGACTCGAACTCGTACCGTGAGTTTGGAAGACTCTGATGCTGCCGTTACACCACGATCGCACCGCATTCTGGAGCTGGTGACAGGAATTGTAGACGCGGTAGCGGCTTCCCGTTCGGCAAAGCCGTTCCCGAAGGGTAGGGTACCTGCAACCTACTGATTACAAGTCAGTTGCTCTGCCAATTGAGCTACACCAGCACTTGTGAAAAAGTAAAAAATTTTCTTTTTCCTTCTTTTGCCTTTTAACTCTTGCGAGTTCGCCAGTTGCTTTATGCCGGGGAACCCGTCCACCGCACTGGCTCACTTTTTACTTTTGCCTTATTTGGTGACGGGGGCAGGAGTTGCACCTGCTGATATGAGGCTTATGAGACCTCTGAGCCACTCTTGCTCCATCCCCGCATTTCACCAATGCCCCTGACTGGATTTGAACCAGCAACCTCTTCGTTCTAAGCGAAGCGCCTCTTCCGGTTGGGCTACAAGGGCATACTTTGATTTTGGTACTCCCGACAGGAGTCGAACCTGCAAAAAACTAGATCCTCGGTCTAGTGCGTCTTCCGTTCCGCCACGGGAGCTTATACCAATTCGCAATTCGCAATTAAAAAACTTAGATGTAGCAAGGATTTTAGGGTTTACATATTTCTCAGATTTTTCGTGAAATGGTATTAGTACCCCTGACAGGATTTGTAGACGCGAAGCGGCTTCCCGAAGGGTAGCTGCAAAATCTGGACTCTGATTCCAGCACGTATGCCAGTTCCGTCACAGGGGCATATCGGGATGGCAGGATTTGAACCTGCAACCTTCAGCTCCCAAAGCTGCCGCGCTACCAAGTTGCGCCACATCCCGTTGGTACTCCTGGTGGGAGTTGAACCCACACAATTAACAGATTTTAAGTCTGCCGCCTCTTCCAGTTGGGCTACAGGAGCTAGTTTTGGTACTCTTGGTGGGAATTGAACCCACAACATACCGTTTTTGAGACGGCAGCCTCTTCCAATTGGGCTACAAGAGCAAAGTTTGGCAGCCCTGCCAGGGGTCGAACCTGGAATCTTCGCCTTCAAAGGGCGGGATGTTGCCAATTACACCACAGGGCTTTATTGCCAGGGCAGGGTTTGAACCTGCAACCTCATCGTTCAGAGCGATGCGACTTTCCAATTCGTCCACCCGGCAATGAATGGCTGCCTCGGCAGGGTTTGAACCTGCGACCTTTCGCTTAACAGGCGATCGCTACTACCACTGAGCTACGAGGCAACGCAGCCCCCCAGGTCGGAATTGAACCGACGACCTCCTGTTTTTCAAACAGGCGCTACTACCAACTGAGCTACTAGGGGATAAGAAGGAGAGATGGGTAATTACCCAGTGGACTGGTTTAATTCAACTTGAATCAGCCACTCCACCATCTCTCCTATGTAACGAGAGCGGAGGGATTTGAACCCTCAAGTCTTCAGTTTCGTAGACTGAGATGTTATCCAGTTACACCACGCTCTCAATAGGGATTAGGGGCTAGAGGCTAGTATTTTGACTCCGCACTTTTAAGGCGGAGAGGACAGGATTTGAACCTGCGACGGTCATTAAACCGTTTCCTCTTAGCAGGAGGATGCTTTTAGCCACTCAGCCACCTCTCCACAGTGGGTCGAGCAGGATTTGAACCTGCGAACAAAATAGAACAGTTTTACAGACTGTCGCCTTTAACCAGACTCGGCCATCGACCCATAATTCCCCCGACGAGAATTGAACTCGCATCTCCGCTTTGAAAGAGCAGTGACTTAACCGTTCGTCCACGAGGGCAAAAGTAGAACGCAGGGACTAGGATTTGAACCTAGAACATCGGATTTGGAGTCACGAGGTGTTGCCGTTACACCATCCCTGCATTGGTAGCAGTGGCGGGAGTTGTAGACGCGATAGCGGCTTCCCGTTCGGCGAAGCCGTTCCCGAAGGGTAGGGTACCCGCATATACTCAGTTATGAGCTGAGGACTTTGCCTTTAAGTTACACTGCAACGTACCAAAGGCTGAGGTGAGATTTGAACTCACGATGTCGGTTTTGCAGACCAATGCCTTTAACCACTTGGCTACTCAGCCGTTTGGGAGCCTTGACGGGAGTTGCACCCGCTTCTCTGTGCTTGAGAGGCGCAGCGACTTATCTAGTCGTCCACAAGGCTACACGGGAGTAACGAGACTTGAACTCGCAACCTATCGCTCGACAGGCGATCGCTCTCACCATTTGAGCTATACCCCCATGATTGGTATCTGTGCCTAATGCTTAGAAGGAAAAAGTAAAAAGGCAAAAGAAAGGTTTTTTACTTTTATCTTTTTAATTTTTCAAGGTACAGATAATTTTTGATGAACTTGCCCATTCCTTATTCAGTTTTCAAGGTTCGGAAAAATTACTTTGCTTGAGAAAACTTTTAACCAAATAACCGACGCTCTAAGTAATAAATCTTTTGTGTATTACTGATATATTCGGCGATTTTCACTTGAGCCAATTGAGAATTTTTGGCTTTGATATCCTCTACTTCTGGTTGTTTAGAAGTGAGAGAGGCTTGGTTGACTGGCAACTTTCGTTGATTCCAGTGCCTGTTCTGTATGTTTGTGTAGAACATGACTTTTACCGTTTGGAGGCTTTGTCTTTCGCCTCACTACATATATACTACATAAATACTACAAAAGATGTCAAGGGGTTGAGGAAAAATTTTTTAAAATTGCTGAAAACCCTTATATTGCTTGGCTTTTGATTTATTAACCTCTCTAAAAAGTAAAACTACAAGCTTATGATGGGCTGAATATTTTTAGGAGCCTAATGTGAAAGAAAAAGACCTGAAGTTATACAGAATATTTGGTTGTGTAGCGATCGCCTTTTGTGTAACAAGCTGTAGCACGTCTGCAAAATTGGAAAATACCCAATCAATGAACAAAGTCCATGCAGCACCAGTGCCAGATCAACCAGTAACCAGTCCAACAGATGCTAAATCACAGCCATCAACTAAGCCAGAAAACCTTAATTTCGAGGTTCCGGCGAAATTTCAAGGAAAAACCTTATATAAAATAGAGCCTAGTAATCAAGAGAAAGTTATTGCCTTGACTGTCGATGATGGCCCCTGGCCAAAAACAACCTTACAAATGCTGGATATATTCAAAGCAAATAACGTCAAGGTGACATTCTTTTGGGTAGGGAGTGCTTTACAAGCCAATCCTGAAATTGCCAAGCGAGTTGTAGCTGAAGGACACGCCATCGGCAACCATACTTGGCATCACTGGTATAAAAACATGGATGCAGCCACAGCCAAAAAGGAAATTGACCGCACCTCTGAATTGATTTACAAAACAACAGGAGTCAAAACAACTTTGTTTCGACCTCCTGGGGGCTTTCTAAATAATGGATTAGCAGCTTACGCCAAAAGCCAGAAATATTCTGTAGTTATGTGGTCTTTGACTTCTGCCGACACAGACCCCCGTGCTAAACCCCAAGCATTTGTTAAAAATGTTTTGAAAGGCGCAAAACCAGGAGCTATTGTTCTAATGCACGATGGTGGAGGCGATCGCCATAGAACAGTAGAAGCATTGCCAAAAATCATCACAGGGCTGAAACAGCAAGGCTACCGATTCGTGACAATACCAGAACTGCTAGAAAAAAGTGGAAAGTAGAAGTATGAAATTTCACACTTCATACTTCATACTTCACCGATTCACAAGCTTGAGCTTCTTGCCACAGTTTTTGCAGAAAGAACTCAGTGCGATCGCTCATTGTGGTGATGAACACACCCACAGAATCTTCAGCACCATTCGATAGCCAAGAACCGCGCAGGGTAACTTCCACATATTCGCTATCGCAGACACACAAGGCGATAACTTCCCGATCATCTCGTTTCACCTCCGCCTTAAGTGCTTCTACCCCTGGTAGATCAACAGGGAGCAAAAAGGAAGCAGTACTGGGTTCAACACACAAATTTTGTCCAACTCGCATAGCGAAAATTACGCGCTGTGCTACCCACTCCTCTAGTGACTGAGGAATACACTCTAAACAAAAGCTCCTTTCGGTGTAAGTTAATTTCAGCATTCCTTATGCTCTCCTGCTATTCCAGGTTTGCTTGCACATTTGTCCAAAATTGTTCTGCAAAAGCGATCGCGGGGTGAATGGGTGCTTTTGGTATTTTCCGTAGCCGCATTCCAGTCTCAGACAAGGTGCGATCGCCTTTATGGGAGTTACATCTTTCACAAGCTGTGACTACGTTATCCCAAGTATGTAAGCCACCTTTGGATCGGGGGATGACGTGATCTAAGGTCAGACGTTTGCTGCTACCGCAATATTGACAAGTGTGATGGTCTCGCCGCAAAACTTCTCGCCGATTTACTGGTGGTACTTTCCATGTCCGTTCATTAGAGCCTATTTTCAAACGAATGTGTTTTGGTACGTCAATTACTAAACTGGGTGAATGAACTCGCCATCCGCCTTCAGTAGCAAAATCCAGTGGTTCTGCTTTGTTTGTTACTAACAGCACAATCGCTCGTTTGATATTTACGCGACACAGAGGCAAGTAATTTTGCGAAAATACCACTACGGATTGCTCTAACACTTGCATTACGCTCGTCACAGCTTCACTCCTTATTAAAAAACCCCCGCTTCTGGTCTAAGTGAAGCGGGGGTTAGAAATTTACCAAAAACTTCTCTGGTGTTATATCGGTACAGCATTCTCTTGTCTGTACCTCCCGCTTATTTTTTTCAGTTGTGGTTTTGCATTCAGCACGCCTATGCCGAGATATCTAAAATCATAATTCCCCTCTGTGACTAGCCAATGAATATGGCTACCATCGCCCATAAATAAATACTCCACTTCCATAGCGGCTGATTCCCAACGCAATCGGCAGTTGGTAGCACACAAGAAAGTAGAGATGGGGTAAATGGATTTCACAGAAAATTTCACCTATTGAACATTCCTTTAAACATACTACACTTGTATTACTATCCTGTCCATACCTTTAAGGAGAAAAAGTCATGCACACAATTACTCGCACCCCAACAACCGACATGGAAGTTACTAGCATTCGCCTAGAACGAGAACTCAAAGACAAACTTAAAGAAATAGCTGGCAATCAAGGCTATCAAGCCTTAATCCGCGATATTCTCTGGAATTATGTCCAGCAAAAATCCGGTGAGTGGAAGCCGCGATTTTCACGAGCCGACATTCGAGCTAGTATAGCCGCCACCGCCCAGCAGGAAGAACGTTGTGTACTCACGGGTCAATTAATTCAACCTCAACAGCCTATGTTATTGGGACTCACTCGAAATGGGGATATGGTTCCTCTCAGTGTCGAAAGTTTAGCTGGATAGTTGTTTATTCCTGGGAAAGCAGCTTGGTTATTCATTCCGGTAACTAAGCTGCTTTCCATCTTTAGGGGTTACACCCAATAAATATTTTTTATTTAAAATATTTATATATATTTGTTAAGCCATCAACACAGAAGTCAAACTCAAAAGCAAACTGGAGTTTTAGTCACAGGTATGTGATGACACTTGATACAGGAAATGACAAGTTTGATTACCACATCATCAATAATAAACAAGAATTTTATATTACAATCTACAAACCTTGTAGAGAGGGACAAACACACTCACAACGTTTTTCCGAGGTTCTGTCATAATAGAATTTAATTTTTTGCAAAGCCACAGAGATGTACTTAGCACAAGAAAAAGATTTGGCAACAAATATTACTAAAATTAATATATTAGCCAGTATTAATGCGGGAATACTTTTGAGAGTTTTTATCTTAATTCCAGAGAAATTACGGTTTATGTATAGTTACGGACAAGCTATCCTAGGCCAAAGTCTAGTACTTTAGGTCTGCATCCAAGCCCCAAACCCTCTGTAAGCAGTACCTTAATATATTTTAGAGATTTTTATATACCCATGTATAAATTAGTTTAATATACCAGTTACTTATTCATCTGCCAAAGAAAGGGGCTATAACAGGTGAGAGAAACTCTTGATAAAAGACTTGCCACTAACTAGGGTGCAGCGACATAACTAAATGAAAATAATATGCCAAGACATTGGGTGCATACGATATGAGGTCATTATTCAAAAGCGTGCCAGGAATGAAAAAAAGTTTATCATTGCCGCCACAGTGTCCAGATGACCTAGACAGACTACAATCATACCCACTCAAGCTGATGCAGCATCAGAACGAACCAACTCTTCAGTTGGTACAAAAAATTAATCACATCATCGCCAATAACTCAGCAACGACATTGATGCTGCAAGAAATTGCCAGATTACTGGGCAATGCCTTCAAAGTCGATTGCTGTTGTTTAGTCACAGTATCTGCCAGTACAGCAGCCAGTGAATCAATTGCTGCCCATTGGTGTTCTGATGAGTATTTGGCAATGCCGTATCCCGGTCAATTATTTTCCACAGAACATTTGTTAATGGACTCGCCTGTAGTTCAATGTGCGGCGGAACCCTTCACTATTGAGGATATTTCGACTATCCAAGATAGTCTGGTAGTGGGAGGACAACACCTCCAAGTACCTATTAGATCAGTTTTGGCGATTCCTACTAGGTTTGCCGGACAAATCAATGGTGTTATTAGCCTGATTAAATTCCAGCAATACGATTGGAGTGAGTCAGAAAAGCAACTGTTAAATTTTGTTGAGTCAGCTTGTGCGATCGCTTTTTCTCAAGTCGGTCAAATCAATTTAATCGCTTCACAGCAAGAGCATTTGCAAAAAAGCGAACAGCATCAAAGCTTAATCAAACAATTAACAATCTTAAGTCGGAGCAACTTGGAGCTAAATCAAATGCTCCAGTTAGCAATTTCCTCAACGGCCGAATCTTTACAGGCAGACCGAGGATTGTTGATCTTACTGAAATATAAAGATCCTTTATTTAGAGCTCAAACCAAAAAACAAGTTCCCAAAGCCAAGGCCACTGTAGCGGCGGAGTGGAATCGGAACGTACCCAGTGGCACAACTAGTAAATCAGATGTTGAGCCGCAGTCATTTTTGGTTTCTGAGTGTAGTTTGTGCCAACGTGTGTTTACAGACTCCGGCAAAGCCGTAGTAATTGAGGACTACACAGACCTGCAAGATATGGTGACGGTTGCTTCATTGTTTTCAGTGGGACTTTTACCGTCTTTGCTGTTAGTGCCATTAGAAAATCAAGGCAAAGTTCTAGGATTTATTGTCCTGCAACAAAAAACAGCCCGTAGTTGGCAAGCTTCCGAATTAAATTTGGTGGAAATGGTCTGCGCTCAAATGAGCAATGCCATTATTCAATCACAAACATTGCGGCAAGTACAGACTTTGGTAGATGAGCGCACAGCTAAACTCCAAAGTAGCTTAGAACTGCAAGCAAAGTTGCATGAAAAAACACGGCAATATGTTGAGCAGCTACGGGAACTCAATCATCTCAAAGATGAATTTTTGAGTAACATGAGCGATCGCTTGCGGTATCCACTGACAAACATGCAAATGTCCATCAAAAATTTGCGCTTACCGGGAATTCAACCAGAGCGTCAAGCCAGATACATGGATATTCTAGAGCAAGAATGTACGAAAGAAATTAACTTAATTAACGATTTGTTGACACTCCAGAAATTAGAGTCTAAGCAAGAACGTCCCCAGTTTGAAACCATAGATTTAAATACCAGAGTTCAAACCTTGACAACTAATCTGAACTCAAAACTATCAGCTAAAGCTTTAACTATAAATCTCGATTTACCCCAAGATTCTTTAAAAATACAGACTGAATTAGAAAGTTTTAACCGGATCTTGCAAGAATTATTCACGAATGCCTGTACATACTCGGAGCCGGAAACGGTGATTAATGTGCGAGCATATCACCAAGTTGAACAATTAATTGATCAAGTTATTATTAAAGTGACTAATACAGGACGGGGAATTTCTGAAGAAGAAGCAACCTACATCTTTGATCGGTTCCGTCGTGGTAAAGGTGGAAGATGGACTCCGGGAACGGGTTTAGGGCTTGCTTTAGTTAAATCTTTAGTACAGCATTTGAATGGAGCGATCGCCGTTGAAAGTACTCCCATCCAAGATTCTGAACAAAGCCAAGTTTGTTTTACTCTCACACTGCCACAATTTTCCGACGAAAGCGAATTATAACTTCAGACCGTGACTGAACAACACAACCTCACAGCTAACCTGGATTTCACCGCCCCTATTGACGACACTAGCCTAGAAGACAATTTGGCTGTTGATACAGCTAATTTGCCCCCAGTAGTTGTCCAAATCGAGAAAATAGCGGAGCGCAAACGACAAATTTCTGCCACAATCCACATTCCTCATCCTGTGGAACGTATATGGCAAGTATTGACAGATTACGAAGCCTTAGTTGACTTCATCCCTAATCTTGCTAAAAGTCGTTTACTGGAACATCCTAACGGTGGTATTCGACTTGAGCAAGTAGGCTCTCAGCGTTTATTGAATTTCAACTTTTGCGCCCGTGTCGTTTTGGACTTGGAAGAACATTTTCCCAAAGAAATTAGTTTTTCGATGGTTGAGGGAGATTTCAAAGGCTTTTCTGGTAGTTGGAGCCTAGAACCCATTTCTGTTGATGGCACTATGGGAACTAACCTTTGTTACACTATCCAAGTCTGGCCCAAATTAACTATGCCAGTGACAATTATTGAACGTCGTCTGAGTAAGGATTTACAACTAAATCTTTTAGCCATCTATCAGCGCGTAGAACAATTACCCTAATATTTCGTCAAGTTTCCCTGATTTAACTATTCCTAAACAGGTAAACTTGACCTTTATTGTTAGTTGTAATTTTGTTTAAAATACCCCCAGGGGAATTCGAATCCCCGTCGCCTCCGTGAAAGGGAGGTGTCCTAGGCCTCTAGACGATGGGGGCATAAGACTTTCGACTGTGCTTTAGTTTGATGCTGCCTTGCTGGTAAAGTACCCCCAGGGGAATTCGAATCCCCGTCGCCTCCGTGAAAGGGAGGTGTCCTAGGCCTCTAGACGATGGGGGCATCGCAATCAAACCTTTTATAAGTTAACTAATTTTTTCAATGATGTCAACGGCTTTTGCAAAAAAACAATTTTTGTTGCAAACAAACTCAGATGCGGAGAGAGGATGCAGACAGAAGTTGTAAGGCAGCCGGGGTGCAAAGGAGAATTAACAAAGGACAAATCACAAATGACTATTGACCCTTGAGTATGAACTACCACTTTTCTGGGAACTAGTGGACAATGGAGTATTGTACACAACCAAGTATGAAACAAAATCGCAAGTTAATCAGGTACAAAGGATCTAATGCGGTACTCTGGAGAAGTAGTTTTTACACTTCTTTACAAGAGATTTTGAAATCAATCGCTCAAAATCCACAACATGGAAGCATCTCTTGAAATCACCCTACAAATGGTGATCGCTGTTGTCGCAGGTATTAGCGCCCAAGTGATAGCTGCATACTTGCGTGTACCCAGTATTGTGCTATTGCTCTTCTTGGGTATTATCCTCGGTTCCGATGGTCTGGGACTGCTGCACCCCCATTTGCTGGGTACAGGATTAGAAGTAATTGTTTCTCTAGCGACGGCAATCATTCTGTTTGAAGGTGGACTGAATTTAGATTTACGAGAGTTAGGTAGGGTTTCAGTCAGCCTGCAATTGCTCGTTACTCTAGGAACACTAATTACACTCCTGGGCGGTAGTATGGCAGCCCATTGGCTGGGGGAATTTCCTTGGAATATCGCTTTTCTTTATGCTTCTATAGTCGTGGTTACGGGGCCGACTGTGGTTGGGCCGTTACTCAAACAAATTAATGTAGATCGACAAGTCGCAACGCTATTAGAAGGGGAAGGGGTTTTAATTGACCCTGTAGGCGCGATTTTGGCATTCGTTGTCTTAGATACGATTGTGAATGGTGATGCTGACCCAGTGAATGCCATTGTAGGTTTAGTGATGCGCTTGGGAGTGGGTGCAGCAATTGGCGCAGTTGGTGGCTACCTGATGAGTTTGGTTTTCAAACGTGCTAGTTTGCTGTCGTTTGAGTTGAAAAATCTGGTAGTTTTGGCAATCCTGTGGGGTCTATTTTCCCTCGCCCAGACAATTCGCAGTGAATCGGGTGTGATGACAACGGTTGTTGCAGGTGCGGTGTTTGCCAATTCTTCAGTACCAGAAGAACGACTGTTACGCAGCTTTAAAGGTCAGTTAACAATTCTCAGTGTGTCTGTATTGTTTATTTTGTTAGCGGCTGATTTATCAATCGCTAGTGTGTTTGCTCTGGGTTGGGGTAGTGTTTTAACGGTTTTAGTACTGATGTTTGTGGTACGGCCGATTAATATCCTGGCTTGTACTTGGAACAGTAACCTCAACTGGCGACAAAAATTATTTTTAAGCTGGGTAGCTCCGAGAGGCATTGTATCGGCTTCTGTGGCTTCGTTATTCGCCATTTTACTAACGCAGCATGGCATCAATGGTGGAGATGCGATTAAGGCTTTAGTATTTTTAACTATTATTATGACTGTGGTTTGTCAGGGGTTAACGGCTGGCGGCATTGCCCAGTTATTGCAAATCACCTCCAAAGATGCGACTGGAGTGGTGATTGTTGGTTGTAATCCTTTGAGTTTGTTAATTGCTCGCTTCTTTCAAGAACGGGAAGAATCTGTGGTGATGATTGACACTGACCCGGAACGCTGTGAAAAAGCCGCCGAACAGAATATTCGTGTGATTGCTAGTAGCGCCCTGGATACGGGAGTTTTGGAAGAAGCTGAACTGGCTTCGATGGGGACTTTTTTAGCAATGACGAGTAACGGGGAAGTAAATTTTGTGCTGGCGCAACGGGCGGCGGAAGAATTTAATCCTCCACGGGTGTTAGCTGTGTTTCCGCGTGATCCTCAAGCTAGTAATGGCGGAAATCAAAAGACGGTGAGTCAGGCTTTTGTCAGTGAATTAACAATTAAGACTTGGAATGAGTACCTGAATGACGGGCGTGTGAAGTTAGGGACAATTACTTTGGATGCAGCAGATGTTGACAGTCAACAAGAACGCATCCAAGAAAAAATTCGGACTGGGGTGCTGCTACCGCTACTCTTAGAACGAGAAGAGCGTCTCCAAGTTATGCCAGCTAATTATGACTGGGAAGTAGGCGATCGCATCATCTATTTACTGCACGACCCCAGACCAAATTTGTTAAAACGCTTGTCTGGTGCAAGTCAATCCACACCGTTAGTTATCGAAAAGTTACCAGAATTAGAAGAAGTTGCTGTACCAACTTTGGCTCAACTTTCTACTAGCGAAGTTTCAGGAAGTTGATTTAAAACTTCTGCTGTATAAGTTTGCTGTTCTTGCCAGACAAGCGCCAGTAAATGTACCACAGCCAAAATTAAGGTAGCCACCGCCACTATGTAACTGTGGATGGTGTAAAGATGTTCAACTGTGAGGGTGTTAATCGCGCCACCGCCAGTTAAGATATTTCGCAATTGCCCGCCAATCAAGGGAATGGCTTCGATGGTTCCCAATTCAATGCTGAACCGCCAGTATCCTTCTTGTGTCCAGTCGAGGAGCATCGCTGTCCAATCTAGCCCGATCGCACTTAAGGTTAATAAAATTCCGCTTACCCAAGCAACTAGCCAACTCTGGCTAAATTGTCGCCCTAAAAACATCACGACAATCTGCACCAAGGCGATCGCAATTAAACCGTTACCTGCGATTTCGTGGGTTCGGTAAAACAGCCAGCCATAAGGCACTTGAGTGTTAATCATTTTCAAAGAATTGTAAGCGCCACCTGCTGTTGGTTCGTAATAAAAAGACAGCAAAACGCCAGTGGTAGTGTAAATCAAGCACAGGGTCAGAATTACGACTGATAATACCGTTGCGAGTCGTCGCAAAATTCTCTCGAACTGGGTGCTTTGCATGGTTCACCCCTCCTGATTTTTAAAAAATATATATTTTTATTACATTCTACATAATTAATCTAAATATTTGTTGAGGTTATTAAAGATATATGTATTTTTAAAGCAAATATTTTACCCAAACCTGGATTGCTTCTGGGGAACCGTACCAAATTCCCGGACTTCTGGGTGAGTGTCTCACGCCTTCAATGATTAGATTTTCGGCTCCTGCTAGATGGGCGGCGGCAATGGGAGTGATACCATCTCCCCAGGTATTACCTTGGCCGCAGGTTAATTGGTAACTACTGTAAGCCAACCAATTACCAGGCCGTCTTGCGCCCAGAATAGTTTTGCCAGCCACACAGACATAACGGACATTTTTGTAAAATGCGCCGGGATAGTTGTTAGTTACAAATTCTAAATTCCAACGTGTCCAGCGTTCTTGGCTGATATGAGGTGTGCCTAAAGTGATGAGGGAGGCGACTAAAGGATGAGCATTCCAAATTGATGGATGAGTTTGATTGCGGGGAGTGTAAGGTTTTTCTCCTAAATAAATCCGGGAAATCCAACCGCCTGCTGAATGTCCAATTAGGTTGATTTGCTGGGACTGATATTGCTGCAATATTTGTTGAACAGTCAGATCAAGCTTTTGCAAAATGGGTGTGACAGGTCTACCGCCAATGGTAGGGAGCCAATCGCGCCGTCTTAGTGGTACTGTAACTGTGGGAAACCCCAACTGTGTGAGGGAGGTTTCTAAGTTGAGGTAGGCGATCGCACTTTCTAAATAGCCAGGGACAATAACTGTAGGTAACGGCATTTTGTGATGAAAATCCGAATTTTATAGTTAGATTATGATGTCATTAAAATATCAGTAATTAGCAAGCCCTACTTATTAGCGAAACAGCTAACTTAGCCACAATTAAAAACTAGCTGATGTGATACCATGTCATCTGGATGCAATTTCTGGCATACAATTGACTAAGTGCCTACTGCCACAACTCAACTGACTAAATAACATTTATACCGCTATTTGAGTCGGGTAAATTTTAGATTGATATACCTCTAGACTGATGCGTGGATTTTCACTGCCAACTACTGTAAGTGTCAGTTGGGACTGCGTAAATCTATACACAAGATAGAAATTATTGAAGCGTTAACTATTTAATTCACATTTTGATTTGCATCTGCAACCAAAAGAGATAAAATTGCGTCATTAAAAAATTGAAACATGACAAAAAATCTAAATTTTGTCGTTTTGAATTTTACCCAAGAAGTTATTCTCTTTAGAAGGGCGCATTTTGTACCATCAAGATAATATTGATTTGCGAAAAAACTTTAACTGAGCCGAGTGAACGATAACAGCTATGTCTTACGTCTCCCTACTAAAAAATATACCTGAAATTTTAAGCCAGCCAACGGGAATCGCTGCTTTAGCTTCAGTTGGGATTCATGGCGCTATTGCACTGATTGTGCCATTAATGCCAGTAGATCCCAGTAAACCAAAAGATGCAGCGTCATCAAAATCAGTGGGTATTTTGGAGTTAAGCCAAGCTGATCAAAATCGTTTACCCCAAACTCCTGGTACATCTCAATTTGCTGTGCAACCACAATTACCAACATTGTCGCAACAGCAACTAGCACTACAACCACAAGCACTTCCGCCTAACTTTGGTGGACAAACAACTGTCATTCCTCCCTTACCACCATCTGGTTATACACAGTCAGTAATACCATCCATACCGACTACTTCTAATAACTACCGGATCTCCTCAATGCCTGGTAGGCAGTCTATACAATTTCCCAGACAAAGTTATGGCTTTGACTCCCGTTTTAAAGTTGGGAACCAAAAATTTACTGCTGCAATTCCGAATTTTGATAACAAGCCAGTCATTCCCGAAAATTCGCAACCGCAATTACCAGATTTACCCCCAGCACAAATACCACCGGACATCCTCAATAGTCCAACTCCCAATCCAGCATATAGCTCAAGTGTGACAACTGCAAATAGCAAAGTTACTCCCCAATCTGTACAGCCTGAGCCTGAGAATAATGTGGCGACTAATCCCAACCCAAATTCGGGAACCGTCATCAATCAAACACCCAAGACAGGGGATAATACAACATCAACCGCAAATCTCCCTGCTTTAAAGCCAATCAATACACCGAACTTACCGACAAAAGCTCCTAACCAAACGCTAATAGCCCAAGTTCAATCTTACGAAGAACTGCGAAAAGAATTACAACAGAAATACCCTAATTCAGAAGAAAAACCCGTGATTCGGGATACAGTTCCTGTGAGTAAAACAGGTGTAGAAGGCACAGTACTAGGGGTTTTAGTAGTAGATCCTGATGGCAAAGTATTAGATATCAAATTCCAAGATAAATTGCTTTCTCCAGCACTGTTATTAAAAACAAGACAATATTTTAATGCTAAGTCTTTGAAGGGTGAGAAAACAATTAGCCGTTACCCATTTAACCTGCGTTTTCAAGATGGTAGCAACACTGCGGGAGATGGTTCACAACAGACACCATCAGCGACTAATCAACCAGCAACAGATAGCCAGCCAATCATTCTTCCCGCAGGTAATAGTAGCAAACTCAAGCCTAATCCAGTGGTGACATCTCAACCATTGACTACACCTGCTGGTGATAACCTGCAACCTAAATCATCAACATCTATAACTAATCGGAATCAATTATCTTCTTCTCAAGAACCTAATCCTGAACTAATTCAAAAGTTACGTGATGTCAAGGAAAAAAGAGAAAATTCTGATTCAGGGAAATAAAATTTGCCAAATGTTTGCTGATTTTATCCTGAATAATTCGTAGTGAAGCAATTCAGGAGAAACTGGATAACCAGAAACAGCAAAGTACAGGTTAATGGCGTTGCTATAAAACAAGTTACAAAATTAGCGATCGCATAAATAACAAATGCGATCGCTATATTTTAGAACCATTGTTGTTTTTAAGCTAATACAAGGGAAACTTGCTTAACTGAACCGTATTAGTCTTCAAGCAACAACAAAATTTACTAACTTACCAGGTACGACAATCACCTTTTTAATCTCCTTCCCTTCCAGATGACGCTGCACAACTTCTGATTCACGGGCGTATTTTTCCAACTCAGCTTTATCTGCTTGTGACGGAACTTGAATATCAGCCCGCTTTTTGCCATTAATTTGAATTACCAAAGTAATTTCATCAGCGATTAAAGCAGCAGCATCATAAGATGGCCAAGTTTGGGTATGCACTGAATTTTTATTACCCAATAAATGCCACAATTCATCAGCAATGTGTGGTGCAAAAGGAGCCAACAATATAATTAAACTGTGAATACCTTCGGCATAAATTGGCGAATTTTTACAATCACTATCAGTTAAGGAATTACTCAACTTCATCAATTCCGAAACAGCAGTGTTGAATTGATATTCATCTTCCAAATCTTCGGTGACTGATTTAATGGCTGTGTGAATTGCTCGACGTAAATCTTTTTCTGATTTACTTAAATCAGCGAGTTGCGCTTTTTTGTGAGATACCCCAGCCGCCACATAATCTGTTACCAACCGCCACACCCGATTTAAAAAGCGGAATTGCCCTTCCACATCAGCTTCATCCCATTCCAAATCTTTTTCTGGTGGTGCTTTGAATAAAATAAACATCCGCGCTGTGTCTACACCATACTTAGCAATGACATCTTCTGGCGCAACACCATTACCCTTAGATTTGGACATGGTAGCGTACAGGCGTTGTAATGATTCTCCGGTTTGGGGGTCGCGGGGGTCGGCGGGGTTAACCAAATGGGAGGGAACCCATTTATCTTTGCCACCCTTGTTGGGATTCATGTAAGTTAAACCTTGTACCATGCCTTGAGTTAACAACCGGGCAAAAGGTTCATCAAAATTCAACAAGCCGCGATCGCGCAATACTTTAGTAAAGAACCGAGAATATAACAAGTGTAAAATCGCGTGTTCAATACCGCCTACATACTGGTCTACTGGCATCCAGTTGTTAGTTTTGCCGGAGTCAAACACCTGCTGTTCATTCTTTGCATCGGTAAACCGCAAGAAATACCACGAAGAATCAATGAAAGTGTCCATCGTGTCAGTTTCCCGCTTGGCTGGAGTGCCGCAAGTTGGACAAGGTACATTTACCCAGCTTTCCAACTGCGCCAACGGTGAACCACCGCGTCCAGTAAATTCCACTTCTTCAGGTAACTGTACAGGTAAATCCTTGTCTGGGACTGGCACAATTCCGCAGTTCGGACAGTGAATTACTGGGATGGGTGCGCCCCAATAACGTTGTCGAGAAATCAACCAATCTCGCAAGCGGTATTGAATGCGTTCTTTTCCAAAACCTTGTTCTTCGGCATATTTAACAATCGCAGCTTTCGCATCTACCGAATTCATCCCTGTAAACTGCCCAGAATTAATCAAAATTCCTGGCTCAGTATATGCTTCGTTATATTGAATAATAAAAATTCCTGGTGATGTGTAACCCTCCACATATTCAGTAATTTCTTCTTCTGTATCTGAGGTTGACGTTAAATCAAAATCTGCCACATCTTCGGGTGCAGCAATCACAAACTCAATTGGTAAATCATAAGCCTGAGCAAACTTAAAGTCGCGCACATCATGGGCTGGTACACCCATCACCGCCCCAGTACCGTATTCATACAAGACATAATCAGCAATTAAAATCGGTACTTCTTCCCCAGTGAAGGGATTAATGGCTTTACCACCTGTGGGTATACCGCGCTTTGGTTTGTCTTCGGCGGTGCGTTCCAACTCACTTTGATTAGAAACTTCAGTAATAAAAGCTTCCACTGCGGCTTGTTGGTCTTTGGTGGTGACGCGCTTGGTTAAGGGATGTTCTGGAGCTAAAACCACATAGCTAACACCAAAAACGGTATCAGGGCGAGTGGTGTACACGCCGATTTTTTCCTCCATCCCCACAATCGGAAATTCTAAATAAGCACCAGAAGATTTACCAATCCAGTTAGCCTGCATTAACTTGACACGTTCCGGCCAACCTGTCAATTTATCCAAGTCGTTGAGTAATTCTTCGGCGTAGTCGGTAATCTTGAAAAACCATTGGCGCAATAATTTGCGCTCAACTTTTGCCCCACTGCGCCAAGAACGACCTTCGCTATCAACTTGTTCGTTGGCTAATACAGTTTGGTCAATCGGGTCCCAGTTCACCGCCGCTTCTTTTTGGTAAGCTAACCCTGCTTGTAAAAATTGCAAGAAAATCCACTGTGTCCACTTGTAATAATCTGGTGAACAGGTAGCAACTTCACTTTCCCAGTCGATAGATAAACCCAAACGCTGTAACTGTTGGCGCATTTGAGCAATATTTTGATAAGTCCACTTGGCGGGGGGAACTCCACGGTCGATGGCCGCGTTTTCTGCGGGTAAGCCAAAAGCATCCCAACCCATTGGGTGCAAGACTCGATAACCTTGCATTCGCTTGAGACGAGCAATCACATCTGTAATTGTGTAATTACGGACGTGACCCATGTGTAAGCTACCCGATGGATAGGGAAACATGGATAGAGCGTAGAATTTTGGCTGATTGTTTTCTGTAGGGGTATTATCTAAATTCAGTTCCGCCCAGGTTTTTTGCCATTTTTCCTCAATGGCGGCGGGAGAATATTTATTTAACGCAATATCATTACCTATAGCCTTTAAATTCTCAGTCATGCTCGCTCTAATGCTCAAATGTGTAATTTTCAGTGTTGGAGAGGAAATTTTGGGCAGAATTTTAGACTAAGAGTCCATACCCAAAAATTTCTCATTCTTTATTATCCCTTTCTCTTCCTTTTATGTAGCTCAGAGTTAGGGAAGAAATAGTTTGTCATTGGTCATAGGTCATTTGTCCTTTGATACTCGCGGACGAGTCTCTCAGTAAGTTCAGTACAGTTACAGTTAAACTCAGCACCAAAAGAATTCAGAAACTATTTTTAGTCGTAACTCTAATGAGGAAACGCAAAGCTTCATTCACGGCTTGAGAATTAGGAAACATTTCTGCGACATCTCCATCTAAAAAAACTGTCAATCCTTCAGGATTTTTACCATTATGTTGAAAATCTTCCCTTTCTTCAGGTTCCAACACTTGATATGACTGAGGTTGTTTTATAGTTATAAGCTTTTGGTTAGATGAATCATTTAGTTTGTTAGCCAGAGATTCCCAACTATTTGCTTTAAGTTTAAAATTATTCTTTGCTTTACTTAACGTTTTAAACTTTTGTTTGAGAATTTCAACTGTATAAATTTCCTCTTGCTCGGTCTGGATTTGTTGATTAAGGTCTTCTTCAACCATATCAACTACCTCATTAATAAGTCGCTCATGATTTGCAGAAATTTGAGCAGCCGCCCCTAAAATACGAGAGGTAGCTTTTATCTGCACCTCAGTTTCTTGTTTAAGCCTATCAGCGATATTGCGAATTTGCTCTCCCAACTTTGCTTTATGTTGGTTTCCCGTAGTTGATGCTGATTTTTTACTCATAAAGGCGCTTGTTTATTCTGAGAGTATCTCTTTAATCGCCAGCCAAATCCGTTTAAACTTTTGTATTAAACCTACAGGATTACCTGTCGTTTCCTCTTCCACTGAATCAACTAGGGATTGAATTCGATCCATACGTTCTGCTACAACGTAAAGATTATTTATCGCCTCATCTTTACTTGCCATAGATTCACGCAGCAGAACAACCATTTCAGAAATTTCTCGTTTTAATCGCTCATTCTCAGCTTTACGACGAGTTTCCCATCCTTTAATACTAGCCTTAGAACGTCGCTCAAATTTGAGTTGTGTTTGTGCTTCATTATATAGAATTATATAATTATCTCGCTCCGATCTGACTTCTTCATATTTTGTTACTAGTTCAGTTACTCTTGCTTTTTCTTCTTGGTAAAGAGATAAAGTCTCTTGATAATTTTTTTGCTCATCAAGATATCTCTGGTAATTTTGTGCTGCAATTTCTCTTAGCTCATTAACCTCAATTTGGTTAGCTTGAATTTCTTGCTGAAGTTGAATAAGTTGAGATGCAGCTTCATTATTTTCTTTCGCACGTTGTTGCCATTCATTTCTCTGAGCAATTAGTTCACTTGCTTTTGCTGTTGCTTCATTATAACGAGATAACGCTTGTTGGTAATTTTCTTGTTCGTTCAGATATATCAAATAATTATGTGCTACACGTTGTTTTAACTCATTCAACTCAACTTCGTAAACTTGGACTGCTTGCTTAACTTCAATAAGTTGCAATGCAGCTTCCTGATTTTCTTTGGCTCGTCGTTCCCATTCATCACGGAGGTAAATTAATTCAGTTGTTCTTGTTTTTTCTCCATCATAAAGACATAAAGCCTGTTGATATTTTTTTTGTTCATTCAGATATTGCTGGTAATTTTGTTCTGCATATTCTTTTAACTTTTGCACTTCCATTTGATAAGCTTGATTTTCTTGCTGAACTTGATCTAGCCGGGATACAGCTTCCTCATTTTCTTTTGCGCGTTGTTCCCATTGAAGTGCATTGGCACGAGCATTCATCAAAAATTGTTTAAGCTCATGGTAAGAAGCTGGTTCTGTTCTAGGTGGATTAGTATTAGTATTTTTGATGAGGGGATTTTTGCGACGATCCTTGTCTGCGTCTCGCATAGTCCTAACCAATGTTATAAATATTACGTTAAATATTATGTTACTATACTTTTAATTAAGTGTGAACACTATTATTTTTTATTAAAAAAAACAAATTTTACAAGTTTCGCTTTTCTATGAAACTGGCAAAAATTAATTAAATGACTATGAATTTCATAGTATTTATACTTTTGGCAGAAATTATTGACGATATAGGAATGGAACTTGCGATCGCAGAAGGTAAAACAACTGAACTGGTTAACCGCGACTCCATCTTTCAACTTTTGGAGCCGAAATCGTGAAACTGCTACCACTTAAACCATCTGAGAGCAATCATGAAAGCACTTAAAGCTATGGCAACAATTAACGATCAGGGACAACTAATTTTAGATCATCCGCTTTTAATTGATAAAAATAGCCGAGTAGAAGTGATTGTGCTAATTCCTGAAGAAGAAGAAGTTCTAGATGAGCAATCTCAAGCAGAAGTTATAGCAGATTTCCGGCAAGCTTGGCACGAAGCCATGACTGGGCAAACTATCCCAGTGGCTCAACTGTGGGAATTTCTATGTTGATCAGCGACTATGGGTTCCTGATGCAAATCTCTATACTTACCCTGATGTCATGGTTCTACCCAAACCCATAGAACTGCAAACGGGGCGCAAAGATACTGTGATGAACCCCTGCTTTATCACTGAAGTGTTGTCTAAATCTACCCAAAACTATGACCGTGGTGAGAAATTTGTTGCTTATCGGACAATTCCCACTTTCCAAGAATATCTGCTGATTGATCAATATCGCATACATGTTGAGCATCATCTCAAAACAGCCGCCCATCAATGGCTATTTTCAGAATACGATGATCCCAATATTACCCTTTCTTTGAGTACTTTGGAGTTGCAAATTTCAATTGCCGAACTTTACGAAAATATTGATTTTTCAAGTGTTTGAGTTGAATTGCTAAAACAGAAGGAGACTGCGGCAGCGATCGCAATTTTACAACCATCATATAAGTGATACAATATGATGCCTCTAGAACTGTATTTTTACAGTTGTCTAGTTAAGAAACATTACTTCTCCCACTTAGGAGCAATTATGACAAAGAAACATCTGTCGGCGTTTGCACATCGCACACTGGTTATCTTTGTCACTATGATGATGTCATCGGAGTTAATGATGACGGCGGCTAGGGCGAATCATCTCTACATAGCCCAAAAACCGCAAAATACTAGTCCTGAAAGGCAAAGAGCCGCAGCACAAGCCAAACAACTGCTGCAAGAAGCACAGCAATTATATGAACAAGGTACAGCCACAGGGCGGCAAGAAGCGATCGCAAAATATGAAGAAGCATTGAAAATTTGGCAGCAAATTGGCGATCGCAACTATGAAGCTACCACATTATTAGCGATCGGCACACTCTACTATACACAAAATGATAACCAAAGGGCGTTGGGATATTTTCAACGAGGGCTAAATATTCGCCGCGAACAAAAAGACCGTTTTGGCGAAGCGATAATGCTAAATTCTCTTGCTAATGCTTACGCCAACTTAAGTCAACCAGAAAGAGCTTTGCAATTTTATAGCCAAGCATTACGATTATTTCGTGCTGACAAAAAACCTGATTTTGTCGCTAAAACTTTATTAGGTATTGGGGGCGTTTATTTCAATGCAGGTGACACAAAACAAGCACTACAAGCTTATAATCAAGCCCTGGTAATTCAACGTGAGCAAAAAAATTTAGATGGGCAAGCTGATATTTTACAAACTATCGGCATTACCTATACTAATTTGGGTGAAACACAAAAAGCCTTGGAAGCTTTTCAACAGTCATTAGAAATTCAACGCACAAGAAATGACTTAGCTGGACAATCTGATGCACTCAACTATATCGGTGTAGCTTATTTATCAATTGGTGATGAGCAGAAATCTAGAGAAGCTCTCAATCAATCACTAAAACTGCAACAACAAATTGCTGCTAATCTTTCTGGTGTAGCTTTAGCATTTAGCCTCACCAAGCAAGCTATAACGCTGAGTGGGCTTGCAGGTAGTTATTCTTTTAGTGAACCACAAAAATCTTTAGAATATTATAACCAAGCGCGATCGCTGTTACAAAAAGCAGGTAATCCCCACTCGGAAGCGGAACTATTAGGTCAGGTGGCTTTTGTATATGATCGATTGGGTGAAAAGCAAAAAGCACTTGATACTTTAAATGAAGCAATTGCATTACAACGTCTCACTAAAAATCGGGCGCGGGAAGCTTTTACTCTAGATACAATTGGGGGAATTTATGCTTCATTAGGTGATTATCAAAAAGCCATTAATACTTATAACCAAGCCCTAACTATTGAAAGGGAAGTGAAAGATGTTAGCGGGGAAGGTAATACACTAAAAAATATTGGTTTAGTGTATAGTTTACTTGGTGATCATAAAACAAGTATTGACACTTATAATCAAGCCCTAGAAAAATTTAAAAGTACAGGCGATCGCGATAAACTAGCTTTAACTTTAGATAACATTGGCAGTGCCTATCGGGCGTTAGAAAATTATCCCAAAGCCATAGAATATTACAACCAAGCACAGCAGGTAAGGCGTGAACAAGGCAATATAATTGGTCAAGTTAGTGCCATTAGCGGTATTGTCAGAGTTTACGAATCATTAAAAGATTATCCCAAAGCTTTAGAAGCGACTAACCAAATTCTGACATTGGCGCAGCAAACAAAAAATAGCTTTGCCCAAACCAGTGCTGATGGTTTTTTTGGCAGAGTTTATTTAGCGGCTGGTGATTATCAAAAAGCTTTAGAATTTTCCCAAAAAGCTGCGGCTGGCTGGCAAAAATTAGGGCTAAAAACTGCCGAAGCCAATGTTATTGGTAATTTGGGTAAAACTTACAATGCCTTAAAACAACCACAACAAGCGATCGCCACTTATAATCAAGAATTAAAATTGCGGCAGATGATAGGCGATCGTACCGGAGAAGCAGACACCCTGTATTCTATAGCTCAGACAGAACGCGATCAAGGCAATCTCACCGCCGCCCGCACCCACATCGAAAACACCATTAAAATTGTCGAAGATATCCGCACCAACGTTACCAGCCAAGATTTGCGGACATCTTACTTTGCCTCTGTGCAGAAATATTATCAGTTTTATATCGACTTGCTCATGCGCCTACATCAAAAGCAACCATCCCAAGGTTATGATGCTTTGGCATTGCAAGTCAGCGAACGTGCGAGGGCGCGTAGTCTTTTAGACTTACTCCAAGAAGCAAACGCAGATATTCGTCAAGGTGTCAACCCCAAACTACTGCAAACAGAACGCAACTTACAGCAGCAACTCAATGCCAGAGAAACATTGCGTATCCAACTGTTAAGCGGTAAATATACGGAATTACAAATTAAAAATTTAGACAAGCAAACTGAAGAAATATTGCAACAGTATCAACAAGTCCAAGCAGAAATTAAAAATAGCAGTCCACGTTACGCTGCCTTGACCCAGCCACAACCCTTATCATTAAAGCAAATTCAGCAGCAAGTATTAGATGACAATACTTTACTCTTGGAGTACTCCTTGGGAGAAGAACGCAGTTATCTTTGGGCTGTGAGCCAAAACAGCATTACTAGTTATGAACTACCCAAACGTGCTGATATTGCCACAGCCGTGCAGAAATTCCGCGATGCTTTAACCGCCCCATCCCAAAGAACAAGTGTCGCCAGAAGCAGCAAAGCCGCAATGGAATTGTCACAGATGATTCTCGCTCCAGTCGCCCAGCAACTCGGCAAAAAACGCTTAGTTGTGGTTAGTGATGGCGCTTTGCAGTATGTCCCCATTGCGGGATTAGCAATACCCAACAGTCCCACCTATCAGCCACTAATCACAACCAACGAAATTATTTCCCTCCCCTCAGCCTCAACCATCGCTTTGCTGCGTCAGGAAGTCAAAGGTCGTAAAAAAGCCCCAAAAACCGTAGCTGTACTGGCAGATCCCGTATTTTCTGCTAAAGATGAGCGAATTAAAAACCAACCCCCAAATCGGCTATCCATCACCCCAGACTTGGATACCTTTGATCTAAAACAATTAGCACGTTCAGCCAGAGAAGCAGACATTGACTTTGAACGGTTGCGCTTTACCCGCCAAGAAGCCGAGACAATTCTTTCTCTGGTATCTAATAAAGAACGTAAGCAAGCCTTAGACTTTACCGCTAGTCGGAATTTAGCCACCAGCCCAGAGTTAAGCCAATATCAAATCATCCATTTTGCCACTCACGGCATCCTCAACAGCCAAAATCCCGAATTATCTGGGGTTGTGCTGTCGTTGTTTGATAGTAACGGCACTCCTCAAAATGGCTTTTTGCGCCTCCGTGATATTTTTAACCTGAATTTGCCAGCAGAGTTAGTCGTTCTCAGTGCTTGTCAAACAGGGTTAGGTGAAGAAATCAAGGGAGAAGGATTAGTTGGGTTAACTAGAGGATTTATGTATGCGGGTAGTCCCCGTGTAGTCGTGAGTTTGTGGAGTGTGGATGACCAAGCTACATCGGAATTGATGAAACTATTTTATACCAATATGTTACGCAAAAATTTAAAACCTGCGGCAGCGTTAAGGGCAGCACAAATAGAAATGTTTCAGAATCAAACTTATGCTGCACCTTATTATTGGGCTGCCTTTACATTGCAAGGTGAATGGAGATAATTCGGAAAGAATTCAGGAGTCAGGAGTAATAATTCAGATAGAGCGGGTCTTTTTTCCTGCTATATAATACGGTTGTACCCCCTATTCTTTAATTAATTATGGTACAAACAATCCAAGCACGGGATATCAGTCTTTACGAACTGGAAGAGAATTTTGGATTAGAGTTAGTTACCAATAATGATTTTTTCACTGAATGGGTAGAAAACTTACCGTTACTAACAGATGTTGAAAAATCATCTTTAGAACGATTAAAAAGCAACTATTTAAATTTAACTAAACGTCGTCCTATGTCAGAAGAAGTAGTGAAGATGGTTGTACTATCTCCACTGCTTGATTTGGCAGGTTTTTATCAACCTAATTTCGAGATTGAAACAGAAACTTCTACTGAAATTTCGGCTGTAGATGAAAGTTTTATTGTTAAAGGTAGTATTGACGTTTTATTAGTGAATAAAAAGCTATGGATACTTGTTATTGAGTCGAAAAGTACTAAATTTGATGTGGTAGCTGCACTACCTCAAGCACTTGCTTATATGCTCAATGCTCCCAATGTTGAACGACCAATTTTTGGGTTGCTTGTCAACGGTAGAGAGTTTGTTTTTATCAAGCTAGTTCAGACACAGAAGCCAAAATATGCTCGTTCCTATGCTTTATCAATAGAAAAACCAGATGAGCTACAGCAAGTTTTAAGTGTATTAAAAAAAATTAGTCAATTAATTTTATTGTAGTTATGACTCATATTTGATTTCTGAAAAAAATAAGTACACTCCGAATCAGGCTTCTTTCCTACTCCCCATTCCCTATTCCCTACCTACACAAATAAATTCAGAAATCAAACCGGATTCCTATATTCCTACTCTGCTAAAGTTATGACTCAAACCTTACAAGCTAAAGATATAGATTTACGCTACTTAATTGATAATTTTGGAATTCAGTTAATTTTAGATAAGCAATTCTTCCGAGAATGGCAAGAAGACTTACCTGAGATTACAGAGTTAGATAAACAACTGTTAGATAAAGTCAAATTCGGTTATTTAAATCTGCTCAATTATCCTACCTTATTAGAAGATGTCGTCAGAATGGCAGTTGTAGATCCCATTCTTTTTATTGGTGATTTTTATTTAGCTCCATTTTATGTCAAGTCGGAAGAACCTATAGATATTGCTGTACCAGATGAAGATACACTCATCAAAGGCAGAATAGATACTTTAGTCTTACAAGACCAATTATGGGTAATGATTATTGAATCAAAAAAAGCTTCCTTTTCTATTGAAGAAGGACTTGCACAAATACTTGCCTATATGTTAGGACATCCCCATCCAGACAAACCTAGTTTTGGAATGATTGCTACAGGTAGTGAGTTTATTTTTGTAAAATTAGTTAAAGAAGAGCTACCCCGTTATAGCTTATCCAAAGGTTTTTTAATGCGTAACCCTGGCAATGAATTATACGATGTACTGCGTATTCTGAAGCGTTTAACTCAATTGGTGGTTTCTGAAAATATTAGTAGCTAACAGAGTGTATCAATCTGATTCAACATTCTCTGATTGTGTATATGTCTTGTAGTCTTCAATTTTCTTAGCTAATCTTGCAGCCAAAAACGGACTCGCATCTTTCAGAGTTTCATAAATCTGTATAGCCTCTTCTCGATATTTCGTAATTTTTTCTTGACTCCAGTAATGTGGCGGTGCTTGGAGGTTGCTGATTCTATCTGCTAACTTAACCATCCAAATTTCTGGTGGTTGTTGTTTTAACCGCCTTAAACTATCTGCCATTTGCAGATGTTTCGCCAAACTTTTATCTTTGGTTAATGCAAGCACACCTTTGGCAACTGCTTCACCGAACTCGGTTTTTATTTGTTCAAAAGTTATACCACTATCTTCGATGGTGTCATGTAAAACTGCACATTGAATTGCCAAATCAGCGTTAGCTACTTTTTCTACGTTTAAAGCAGCAATTAATTCCATACTGACAAAACTCAAGTGCATGATATAAGGCAATTCAGAACCGGGAATAGTTTGGTTATGATGTGCGATCGCAGCAAATTTATAAGCCTTAATATAACTCTCTTGTGACCAGTTGTTTGGATTAATTTGATTTTGATTCATGTCAAAAATTATAAATCAAATATTTAATAACTGAGAATCTAAGATCCCCGACTTATTTGAGAAGTCGGGGATCTTATCGCTCAGACATAATTGCAGGTTATTGACTAAATTTTCTCACCAGTTATAGCTGATTTAGTGGATAATTTATTCCGGCGAGAAAAGCCAAATAAACCAACTACAAAAAGTAAACCCATAACTGTACTTGGTTCTGGTACTGTAGTTGAAACAGGAGGCTCAGGAGTTGGGTTAGTTGGAGTTTCAGGTGTTTCAGGAGTTGGGTTAGTTGGAGTTTCAGGTGTTTCGGGTGTGGGATTAGTTGGAGTTTCAGGTGTTTCAGGAGTTGGGTTAGTTGGAGTTACTGGAGTTTCAGGAGTTGGGTTAGTTGGGGTTTCGGGTGTTTCGGGTGTGGGATTAGTTGGGGTTTCGGGTGTGGGGTTAGTTGGAGTTTCTGGCTGTGGTTTGGGTATGTTAGGTAAGTTCCCAGCAAACTTAGTATTGTGAAATTCACCACTACCAGATAACGAAGAAGCTACTAAAGTTCCTTCTACATTCCCGTTATTAAATAGGACATTAGCTTTAGTTGCAAGTACACTACCATAGAACGAGAAACCAGTAGTTTTTACTTGAGTAGCATCAACAAAGTTAAACAAAATATTTTGCTTATTTAGTCCATTAAGGTTAAGTCCAAAGTTACTAATATTGACGCTATTACCTAAAATATTAAAAATTACTGTAGAGTTACTGCCTACTCCAGCAATATTCAGATAAGTGCTGTTAGAAAACTGTGAACCATCAATAGTGAAAATATTTAAATCACTATTGTTACCCTGGAGATGAATTCCACCCCATTTATACTCTGTATTACCTGTAGAACTTAACCCGCCTAAAGATTCAGAAAGATAAGTTAATTCTTGGCGTGCTGTCTCAAAATTAAGCGGTGTACCTGAACTAACACCACAGTTCGGAGAACAGTTGAAATTCACAGAAGTTTTAACACTACCACCGACAACAGCATTACCACCAAAAACTTGACCACCGTTGTAAGTTAAATCTCCACCTACTATCAGTCTAGTATCTGTGCCATTAGAATTAGCTAAACGGTCAGCAATACCAAAATTGGTGAAGGTCGCATTACCGCCAACCGCTACACGACCTTCAGAGTCGGAACTTTGATTCATGTCTCCAAACACGAATACGTTATAGTCTTGCGCGATTCCCAAATTAACAGCCATAGCTGGTTGTATTAAACTCGCTAAGGTAACTGTAGCTAGAGATAAAGGAATCACAGCAAATTTTGTTTTGTGTTTTATCGACATTGTTAGTATGACTAAATAACTGTCTTACTAATGTAGTTTCTATTCAATTAATGTTAGATAAATGCAGCATGAAATTATAGAGAAAATATCATCTCATAAAACCAGTTAAATAACCGTGTTTTCCACAGTATTCAATACAGATGATATTTTTTCATAGTATTTATACGGTGAAATTTGTCTCGGAATGTTCACAAAATCATTTCAATATCTAGCCCAAAAAGATGTCTGACTTCTTGAAGAGAATAAGTGGCAGTTGCTGGGCGCAAGGGGGAAGAATCTTCCTTCTGCTGGTCGCCGAGCGACTTGTACTGAGCGTTCGCGTAGCGTCTCCGTCAGGAGAAGTCGAGGTAAGTAGAGGTGCTACCCCCTCTACTTTTTAACTATCCTCTTGACATTATCTGAAATACATACTACAAATGTATTACAAGGATGACAGCCCACTCAAGAGGCGAAGATTAATCCTTGCAGAACCTTGATAACTCGATAAACACAGCTATTTTCCGCATTACCCACTGTTGGGGCCGCGATTGGCGTTCGACTGCTCCGAAACCAACAAACGGACGGTTGCAGGATTCGTGTACCCTTCGGGAAGGCAAAGCCTACGATTCCCGACGGTTCCATTTGCATTGACTTTGATTAACTTCAATCAGGTCAATGCAATCATCAAAACATGGGTCTGTAGCTCTAACGGTAGAGTTCCCGGATTCCACTTGTGTCCTAACCGAAAAAGCTTACATACTAGCTCAATAGTAGAGCGATCGCTTGGAAACGATAAGTTGCAGGTGCGATTCCTGCGTGTGTTACCACGGCTTTTTCAACTTGCATGAGGAGTGAGTGCAACTCTCACAGGGAGGGTATCGGTTCAATTCCGATCAGATCCACTAATACTCATTTGTAATTTAAAAGAGGTGATTCCAATGGTTCATATTCGATTTGAAGGACGTTCTGTTGATGTTGCAGAAAGACAACTAGGAATTGTTGCAGGGATGAATGATGTAGCAGTCAAAGAACAGGTAGCGCGACATTTAGATGTCAATAGCGATCGCCTTTCTGCTTACATAGTAGATCGTCGCCCTAGTGGAGACTTGATTGTGCGTCCTGAAGCTGTCTACGGTTGAAGACCCTAATTTTCCGTGTCCTGACACATCAAGCATACATACACATTGATAACGGCTCTAAGGTAGTAAAATTCGAGCGATCGAACTAGCGAAGCATGATTTCTAAGTCTCTCGCAGATTTAGCGTGCGTGTCCACTGCCAATATTTGGTAAGAACGGCCGGAGTTGTAACAAGCTTTTTGAACTCGCACGGAATTATTTAAACTTTATTCCGCACCCTAACTTGTAAAGCCTACACACTATCCAGTAATGGATATACAGGTTCGATTCCTGTCGCTCCCGCTAATGGGAGCGTAGCCAAAATGGTAAAGGCAATTGTTAAAACTGCTTTGCTAACTTGTGCGGAATTCCAATAATTGAAATTGTATTTAACTAAAACATTAATTCAATCATAGAGAGGTGAGTTCCATGATGTCCCATAACTTATGTAGCCACAAAACCCCATCAGTAAAACTATCTTTAAAGAACATAAGTTATGAGCGAACATCGTTTGAGCGAAGTGGTGATTGAACGTCCTCGTCATGGTAAAAGAATTAGTCTAAAAAAGCAGACAGGCTATAAAAAGCAACTGTATAAACTCACTCAAGAAGCAACTGAATATGGGTTATTCAATCCCTACATAATTAAAACCAACCGCAGACATAGAACAAAGCATTCTTCAGATCAGCTTGGCCCTTTGCGTCGCTTTTTGCGCTCTCATATTGGACAACCTTGGGATGATGTTTATAGCAAACTCTGTCAACGTTTAAAGACTAACACAATGACAGGACAACACGTTATTGGTCACTTGTGGGATGTCGTTGAACGCCACGTAGAAATCATTGATGGTGTCTTGTATGGGAAGTCTTATCGGTGGTATGGAATTAAATTAGATGGGATTGACCGCAATTGCTTCTATGTTCATCCAGAAACTGGGATTCTTTGTGTAGCAAGGCGAGTAGCTCGTAGGTGGAATTACCCAAGCAATAATGATGTTATTAGCATTGATGATTATCATCAATACCAAAAAATAAACGATATATGGTATCTCGTTACTTTTGAAGATTTTCCCCCTGACCCAAAAGATTATACAAAGGATATTTTTAAAGGTGTACTTAATGAGTATTGTTCAGCCGGTGACGTTTACGCTGTGAAAAAACAACAGTGTAATAAAAAACAACTCCGATGGATTTTAAAACAACTTTCTCAAACTTAAAATTTTTCACTTCGTGTCCTAACCGTAAAAGCCTACATACTAGCCGAATTGGAATAGGCACTTGACTTATAAGCAAGCAAATACGGGTTCAAATCCTGTGTATGAATTAACAGCTTTTTCGACTTACATGAAGTGATTTTATTCATCATCAATTATGAGTTAAATGCAACTCATTGGAGGTTGCTATGTCTGTGAAAACTTTAGAAATTTTAGAACAACTCAAGTCTCTCACTACCAAAGAAACTACTCAATTAGTCAAGCAGATTGAAGCAACCTTCAATGTTGATAGTTCCACACCGAAATTAGTTCGGATTGGTAAACGAGATGAAGATGAAATTCAACCGCAAATTCAGACCGAATTTGATGTTTTATTGGTATCGGTTCCGGCGGAAAAAAAGATTACCTTACTCAAGGTCATCCGTACGCTAACTGGAATGGGACTCAAAGAAGCAAAAGATTTTGTAGATTCCCTTCCTCAAATGGTGCAGTCGGGATTGGATCAAGAAGCGGCTGAAACTCTTAAACAGCAACTAGAGGAAACTGGTGCTGTTGTTTCTCTCAAATAACATAATATCGGCAGTTGTTGCCGCGCCTCGATCGCAGAAGCTTACATAACTCTGAATCAGTTACACCAATGCTTCTAAAACTTGCGCGGTGACAATATCACCCCGCGTGCAACATCTGCCTCCTGCAATTTTGTGATTTTAGATTGCAATCCAAAATCTAAAATCCAAAATCTAAAATTTTTTGAGGAGGTATTATGAATACTACAGAACGCGATTTGCGTTTAGAAATGCTCAACAGTTTGCTGACAACGCCTCACCGCAAACTTGAGCAAGTTGCAGAAATCCATAAGTTAATTGTTGAACTCGACCCTATATTTTACGGACATTTAGCAGTTTGGTATCAGCGTTATGGTGATGTCCGCGACCACAAGGAAGTGTTTGTGGCTCATTTGCTGACTAGCAATTTGACTGAACACAGAGATGCTGGATTTATGATGCTGCAAGAGTTTCCGCCTTATCAGGTGGCTCGTGTTGTAGATTTTATGAAGCAGCAGCAAAATAAAATGCCACGTTCGGCGCGGACTGCGGTGCGACGTTACCTCAAAACCAGAGAAAGCAATCCGGTTTTATTTGATCGCGCGGCGCTGCGAGGACGTAAGGCAATGAAGCATTTGTATGCGTCTCTGCACATCAAACCAAACGAACGTGCAAATGCGATTTTGTTCCGCGACACCCCTCCAGAGGCTTCTTTGGCAAATGTTTTGAAGCAACTGGCTAAAGCAAACAGTACCGCCGAACAAGCAAGGTTGATTGTGGAATTTAAGATTCCCTATACTATTGCGATCGGTGCGATCAAACAACTCACACCAGTTGTTTTGGTAGCCTTAATCAACAGCATGACTCCCCAAGAAGTGATCAACAACCTCAAGTCACTCCAGGCGCGGGGTGCAATGGATCATCCAGAAGTCAAAAAGCTGATTGATTTTAAACTGGAAGAAGCATCTAAAAGTGGGCGTGTGGCTGCATTTAAAGCCCAGATTGCCGCAGACAACGCAGACTTAGATGCAGATACCGTTGCGCGACTAGAAAAAGTCACTAACGAGCAGGTGAAACGACGCGGGACAATTGCCCGTCCAACAGCTTTGCTGATTGACAAATCTGGTTCAATGGATAATGCGATCGCTCTTGGTAAGCAACTTGCTGCCCTGATCTCTGGTATCACCCAAGCAGAATTGTTTGTCTACGCTTTTGATACCATTCCCTACCCTGTTACCGCTAAAGGCAAAGAGTTAACAGATTGGGAGCGTGCCTTCCAGCACATCAATGCAGGTGGTGGTACTAGTATTGGCTGTGCATTGGAAGCAATGCGGAAGAAAAAGCAGGTAGTTGACCAGATTATTCTGGTGACAGATGAAGGTGAAAATGCTACACCTTATTTCAGTGAAGCCTATAAGACTTACTGTCGTGAGTTTGCAGTGATGCCTAATGTTGTAATTGTTCGTCTTGGTACTTATTACAACTGGGTAGAAACTCAACTCAAGCAGCAGCAAGCACCTGTAGAAACTTTCACCTTCGCGGGTGACTACTACAGCTTACCTAATCTTGTTCCACTGCTAACACGTCCCTCTCGCCTAGACTTGCTAATGGAGATTTTAGATATGCCGTTGCCTGTGCGTGAGGATAAGTAGAATCGAAAATAGGTGCGTTATGTTTATACGTGACGCACCTAATAACCTCAAGCAATTTTTTTTAACGTAGACGCGCAAGCGGCTTCCCGAAGGGTACCGCAAAGAGCGCAAAGGGCGCAAAGAGAAAGAAGAGATGACTAAATTAACCTTCTTGCCATCTATGGAAAATTTTGTAGTGTAATGTATTATACATCCTGCGTGACCCGACTCTTGGAGCCTACATACTAGTACGAGAGGAAAAGTAACACTGTCAAATGCAGTGGGCGTTTGTGAAAGGGGAGTGCGAAGAACCTGGGAAGTTGGCTTGAAAGTAGCCATCTTTTAAAGAGTGTGTAATAACTCACCAGTGGAGTCCCTCTAGTAACTGAGAAAACGCAATGCTCCACAAACTTGCACGCGGGATTATATGAGAATCTGGTTTGATTTCCGAATTTACTCGTGTAAACATGGAGTAGGGAATGGGGAGTAGGGAGTAGGAAAGAAATCTTGTCTGAATGTACTTATTTTCCCACATCAAATATTAGTCCTATATTCCAATTTTAAAATTGTTCTTTAGCAACCAGATCCCCGACTTCTTTTGAGAAGTCGGGGATCTAAAACCTACTTATGACTAACATTCGTAAGCTAATTAACCAAATTGCTAATGCAGAAGCCGAGTTATTTACTAGTGAATTTCTCGCGCCTTGTGTAAAAGGTGGACGAGTTCGCACAAAGGTGGCGGGGATGGTTTACACCTTCACACCAAAGCCGAGTAAATTTGAAGGTTGGGGTATTTTTCAGCCTGTGGATACAAAGACAGCAAAGGTTATTGAAGAAGCCGACTTACCCCAAATTGGAGAATATCTGCAACATTTTCCTCAAATCAGGCTGCGGTTAGCATATCAATTACAGGGAAAAACTTGGTTAGCATATCCGGTGAATGAAGTAGATGTGCGTCAACGATCGCAAGTAGTAAAACCGATCGCAGTACATTTAGTAACTGAGGCTGGCGTATTTGAGCAAATTATCGCTCGTTGGAATGGACAATCTTGCTGGTTTGAGGATATCGATCGCCGTACAGATCCGATAATTGTGGAAACTCTGCAATCTGCTGTGAAGCGACTGATTCCTGTGGAGGAATTGCAGTTTAAAGATTTGACTCCAGAAATTCGCATTGTATATGAATTAGCAACGAAGCGGATTGAGGGTTTTGATCAAGCCAAACAAGATGAAAAGCGATTGAAAAAAGCTTTGCAGATGGGTGGTGGTGATTTAAACCAATTTCACGATCGCGGTGATTACTGGACAGTCGATTGGACAACTGCGGATCGTGTGCGTCACAGTAGTGCGATCGCTAAAACTGATTTGACGGTGATTAGTTCTGGTATTTGTCTGAGTGGACGCGATCGCGATTTTGATTTGCAATCCTTAGTTGCTGTAATAGAACAACGGGAGTATTGAGGACGATGAGCATATTTTTTCACGAACAGCTTTATCGCAGCAATGCTGTTATGGCAAAGTTGAAAAATTATCCTGTAACAATTTGTGGCGCAGGTGCATTAGGAGCTAACATTGCAGAAAACTTGGCTCGGTCTGGTTTTGATCAACTGACGGTAATTGATCGCGATCGCATTGAGGAACGTAATCTTTCTACTCAACCTTACTACCGTGCTGATGTCGGTGCATTCAAAGCCAAAATTTTGGCTAATAATTTATACCGCGCAGTTGGTACTAAAGTTGATGCCAAAACTAAAGAATTGACATCAGAAAACACATCTCAATTACTCAAAGATAGTCAGCTAATTGTTGATGTTTTTGACAATAGTGTGTCACGCCAAGCCCTGAAAGATTATGCTGATCAATTGCAGATTCCTTGTATTCATGCTGGTTTAGCTGCTGATTATGCAGAAATCATTTGGAATGACGTTTATCGCGTCCCTTCTGATGTGAATGATGATGTCTGTGACTATCCTTTAGCGCGAAACTTAGTGATGTTAACTGTGGCTGTGACTTGTGAGGCGATCGTTTCATTGATTGCTACAGAAAAGCAGCATAATTTCACAATTACCCTCAAAGATTTGCATGTGCAGTCTTTATGTTTGTGAACTCATAAAAAAAGGGAAAGTGATAACTTTCCCTGAGCTATGAAGTATCTACTAAACTCCCAGATTTAGTAGTAATAGCTTGTAGCTGACTTATTAGCCTTCTATTATTATTAAGTCTTCCATCATCAAATAAATCAGACTAAAGTCACCATTGATTGCATGACTTTAGTCATATTAAAGAATCGAGAAGCCGCAAAATTAATATTTGCGTCTTTTGCTAAAGTTTGACGATTTAGAAAGTGAAAGTGGTTCGGATTGTGCCAATCACAATATCATCGTTGTCGTTGTTATGGTCTGGTGCTGTTAACCAGATGACTCCAGGCGTAATGCTGATATTATCGCTGAGTTTGTATTGATAGAAGCCTTCAATATGCAGTGAAGTATCAGGATCTGTACCAACAGCGTTTCTCAACCCAGTACTAGCACCTGTGACTTTTGGTTCCATCCCTACAATAATGCCACCAACACTGCCTTCTTTACCCAAATCGGGGAAGGCGAGGGTAACAGCATAGTTCCAAATGTCTAATTCACCGCGAGGAATAGTACTACCATTTACATCAACTGCGGCTAAGGTACGGGTGTTGGTATAGCCAACCCAACCACCAATCACAAATTTGGGACTAAGTTGGAAGGATGCTTGAAAACCGTAGGAATTACTGGAAATTGGCAAATCTCCACCAGCAAATTGACTCAAAGAAGTTGGCAAAGAAGGATTATCTGCCAAAGCAGTACGCAAGTTAGCGCGGTTACTACCTGCACCCAAGTCTGCATTATAGGAATTAACGTAGGTAAAGCCGAGAGTCAAACCTTTAGTCGGTTGGACTGTTAACTGTCCGATCGCACCATACGCGCCGTTAAATAAACCATTTCCAGAGGTAGGATCATCAGGGCTACCAGCTAAATAACCTAAACTTAATTCTATTTGGTCATTAAATTGGTGTCTCAGACCAATTCCCGCACCATCAACGGGATAATATATCGGGTTGCGTGTACCAAATACAGACAATGCCCCAAAGTCACCATCACCGTCAAAAAATGGATTGACTGTGTTAGTAAAGTCATCAGCCGCACCAGCGTTAGCTTCTAGAATGACGGTGGTTTTGTCGCCTAGAGGGAAGCTATACAACAGTGCGTCTATTTCCACACTATTATTGTTTCCCGAACTGAAGGTGTCATTGTTTGTAAAGCGCAAATCCCCTTCTGGTGTCAGGGTGGAAGCCGATAAAGCATTTAAGTTAGTGGCTTGTAGGCGGGTTCTTAATAAGTCTTTACCAGTAAAGCTGGTGTTGAAATCCAACCGGATTCGATCGCCAAAAGAAGTTCCTCTATCAAGATTACTACCATCGGCGCGATCGCCTGCAAAAAAGCTGGTTGGTGCAAAAATCGCAGTCCCACTGAGTTTGGTTGTGGTGGAAAACTGATTTGCTTCTAACTCAGAGGTGCGTGCTTCTAAAGCATCTACGCGACCCCTTAATGTCGCTAATTCTGCGGCAAATTCTTCTTGGAGTTTCTGTAATTTGGCTAAATCTTCTTTGGTGACTAAATCAGCCGTGGCGGTAGCTAGTAGTTCGTTAACTCTATCCAAACAAGCATTTAAACCCGCCGCAAACTCATAGCGTGTAAGTGCGCGATTACCACGATAAGTACTATTTGGATAACCTGCAATACAACCATAACGCTCTACCAATGATTGCAATGCTTGAAATGCCCAATCTGTAGGTTGTACATCCGACAATTGCGACACAGATGTAACTTGTGCCATTGTCTGTTCTTGATGGGAATTCTCAAGTGGCTTTTCAGAACTCGTAACAACTAATGGCTGATTTTTATCTTCTGATGTAGTTGATATTTCTTCGGCAAAAGTAGCATTATTGATTGATATAACGCTGCTGCTAACTGCTGAAATCAGCAGTAAATAAGACAATGGTTTCTGCATTTTCCCTCACACTTCTTTACCGTCTGTAGCACTTATAACTGTGCTATTTTCATCACACTTTTAAAAAGTATTCTCAAAATATTATCAGTACTGAGTAACTCTTTTAATAAATAAAGTCAATAAATATTTAATCTTTGACAGGATGTCACCAGTCGAGGTAGTAATAACCACGATTTACAAAAATCTGCTGTGTTGGCAGACACAAAAATATCCTGGGATAGATTGCATGAGAATGATAATTATTATAATATAGATTTCAAAATAAGTATCATTGTCAGTAGTGATAACCAGTAAACAAATCTCCTGTTGTGGGAGAAAGCCAATGACTAAGACTCGTAAAAGACAAGCTAGAGGTATTTTGCCGTTAATTTCCTTACTCACATTGCTAGTGAGTATTAGCGGCTGTAACCAAGCAAATACCAATCAAACCAATAGTGTTGAGAGTTCACCACAAGCACAAGCAACTTCTCAAACATCATCTAAAACCAAGGTTGTCACAACATTTTTACCGATTTACTTGTTGACTAAGGCGGTGGCTGGTGATGCGGCTGATGTGCAAATTTTAGTACCTCCTGGTACAGAGGTGCATGAGTATCAAGCAACACCAGATAACGTGAAAGCGATCGCCACAGCTAATATATTAGTTAAAAATGGTTTGGGCTTAGAAGAATTTCTGGAAAATACAGTTAAAAATGCTCAAAATCCGCAATTAGTTGAAATTGATGCGAGTAAAGGTATTAAAGCTTTAAATGAAATTTCTCCGGTAGAAACTACCACATCAGGAGAAAAAGACCATGACCACGAACATGCAGAGGGAAATCCTCATGTTTGGTTAGATCCGGTTTTAGCAAAGCAGCAGGTAATGAATATTCGAGATGGATTAATTGCTGCTGATGCTAAAAATAAAGATGTTTATACAGCTAATGCGGCGGCTTATATTCAGGAATTAGACAAGTTAAATAATGAATTTCAGCAAGCTTTACAAAAAAAGCCTAACTGTACTTTTATCACTTTTCATGATGCTTATCCATATTTAGCGCAACGCTATAACCTCAAACAAGTTGCTGTAGTGGAAATTCCTGAAGATCAATTATCGCCCACCGATGTCCAAAAAGTAGTGAATACAGTCAAAAAATACAAAGTTAAAGCTTTGTTTAGCGAACCAGGTGTAGATAATAAATTGCTGAAAAGTCTGTCGCAAGATTTAAAATTACAGTTACAAACTCTAAATTCTTTAGAAACAGGTGAAAAAGACCCGCAATACTATTTCAAAGCAATGAGATTAAATTTGCAAACTTTAGAATCAGCATGTCAGTAAGCTAAATATCTTATTTTATAGTTATTTTCAAAATTTAATTTATGAACTTACCTCTTTTAAAAGTAGATGGCTTAACTGTATATCAAGGCAGTTATTTAGCGATTCGAGATGTTTCTTTTGAATTATTCCCAGGAACAGATACGGCGATAGTTGGGCCAAATGGTGCGGGTAAAAGCACTTTGGTAAAAGCCATTTTAGACTTAATACCACGAAATGCTGGCAGTGTAGAAATTTTTGGTTCTCCTATTACTAAACTAGGAAATTTGCGTCACTGGTTGGGATACATGCCACAAAATTTCATTTTTGATCGCAGTTTTCCTATTTCTGTGAGTGAATTAATTGCTTTGGGATGGCAGAAAGAAAGTCAACAGCCAAAAGCCAAAACACAACATACTTTATTTTCTCGATTATGGAAACAAAACCGCGACAAAACAGCAGCAGTCACAGCCGCTTTACGACGCACTGGAGTTTATCATCTGCGGAATCAACCCATCGGAACTCTTAGCGGTGGTCAGCTAAAGCGAGTATTACTAGCTTATTGTTTAGTTATGCCGCGAAAACTGTTGGTATTAGATGAAGCTTTTGCTGGGGTTGATATGCAAGGTGCAGCAGATTTTTATGTTTTACTTAATGAGTTGAAACAAGAAGAAGGCTGGACGATTTTACAAGTTTCCCATGATATTGATATGGTAAGTCGCCATTGCGATCGCGTGCTTTGTCTCAATCAAACCGTCGTTTGTACTGGTCAACCAGAATTTGCTTTATCACCGGAAAATTTGTTAGCAACTTATGGCCCTGGTTTTACCCGTTATCACCATAATCATAATTAAATAGAAGGCAGGAGGCTGTGGTTCGGCTACTTCGGCTGCGCTCAGTACAAGTCCGCTCACCAACCGGATGCAGAAGGCAGGAGGCAGGAGGTTTTAGAGAGACATTATTACCTCCGCAACTCTTGGTTTTTAAGCCTCTAATATTTATTTATGGGTATTCATTCTGTCTTCTGACTTCTGCCTTCTTCATTCAGGTTCATCAAGGTGTTCAGCTACTACCTGATAAAGATGGAGAATATGATTATCATGAAGGCGGTAAAATACATTGCGGCCTTGTTTGCGATAGTTAACTAACCGCATGACACGTAAATTTCTGAGTTGATGTGAAACCGCAGATTCACTCATATCTAATAGTGTGGCTAAATCGCTCACACATAATTCTTTTTGCGCCAAAAAAGAAAGAATTCTTAACCGATTAGGATCACCTAAAAAGCTAAAAAATTCGGCCATACGTTGGGCTTTTTCAATATGGAGAAATTCTGCGGTAGTTGCGGGTGCAATATCACTATCTATAGTTGATATAGGAGTATTTTGAATCATTTGTTTACTTAAAAAGTATATATAGTAGATGATATGTTATGGGATTTATGAGATCCCCGACTTCTTCAAGAAGTCGGGGATCTCGCAGTCCAACAACAAAATATTGATGATATTGACTAGAATTTTTAGCCTTAATTGAAATATTTTACCCTATACTCTGACTTTCTAATTTACCTAATAACCAAGTCACTGCACCATCAACATCTGCAACTTTTTCTCCCATTGGAACTGAGGGACGCTTGACCATAACAACTTGTACGCCTAGTTCTCGCGCGGCAATAATTTTAGCGTAAGTTGCATCACCACCACTATTTTTACTCACAATGGTATCAATGTTGTGCTGAACTATAATTTTCCGTTCATTTTCTAGGATAAAAGGGCCGCGATCGCACAATATTATTCCTGGTGGTACTAAAGTATCTTTTCCAGGCGGGTCAATCATCCGCATCAGAAACCATATATCTTGAAGATGGGCAAAGGTGCTGAGTTCTTGTCTGCCTACTGTTAAGAATACTCGTTTGGCTTGGTTTGGCAAAATATCGGCGGCGGCTGCATTACTATCTACTTCAATCCAGCGATCGCCTGTTGTTTTCTCCCACGCGGGACGAATTAACATTAATCTGTGTATCCCGACTTCATTGGCTGCCGCCGCCGCATTGTCAGATATTTGATTGGCGAAGGGATGGGTAGCATCAATTAACACATCAACTTTCATTTGACGCAGATATTCTACCAGTCCATCCACGCCACCAAAACCACCAATTCGCACATTTCCAGAGGGACGTGAGGGTTCACGGGTGCGACCGGCTAAAGATGCGATCGCTTCAATCCCGTCAATAGTTGCAACTCTCGCACCCAGTTCCGCCGCTTCTGTGGTTCCACCCAAAATTAAAACACGTATATACTCAGTACTCAGCACTTTACTTACAACGGTGGAATTTTCGCTAATATACCTCGTTTCAATGGTTCTGGTCGTTCTGACCAAGGCAATACACCGTTAGTTTTAGCGTAGTATTGACTAGCACATTCCAAAACAGCCGCCGCACTGCTATCAACATCTAAATCACCAAACAGATAAGTTAACTTACCTTTAGCGGCAAAAGCAACAACACAAGAACGGTTACAAGCACTCATACATTCAACCGCTTGAATCGGAAATTCCTCGCGCAAATCCCAATCTTGCGCCAATTGCTGAATTTGGTGCAGGAGTTTTTGACCACCACTTTCACCTACACGCTTACCATCTTGCCAAACACTGGCACAGGTTTGGCAAACAAATAAAGTATGAGTGTGGGCAGAAATCGTCTCAGAATCACTTGTAATAGTAGTATGGGCAGCAGTCATCCGTACCTCGCAGATGTGATGGACTTAATTTTATAATTCGGCGGGCATTCTGACTGGGAAAGTGGCTTGTAAAGCTTCTAACTTTCCTTCACAGTTGCGGGACAGCGCCGGATTTTCACCGAACTTTCCCCCTTTCCTTTGGTGGCTGACCCCCACCAAAACCGAATATTCTACCTATCATAAACTGAGTTGAAAGTGCTGAGTAAAAAATACTAGCCTCTAACTCCTAGTCTTTCGGGTGCATCCCAGTTTTTATTTTTCACATAGAGGATAATTGTCATTGCGTACTCCTTCGGAGAAGCAAGCTACGCGTAGCGTCTCGCTCCAGAGGAACGACGTAGGCGTAAGACTTCCCGCAGGGTAGCAATCTCATACACTCGTTCAAAATGGTAAGATTTTGTGATTGCTTCGTTCCTCGCAATGACATATAAAAAAGTGGGATGCTTCCTAGTCTTTCTTTCATCCAAAGCTTGTGGAATTTACTTTATCTTGGCTATGTCAATTTAATGAGCCAAAGTTTTTTCTAGGTACGCTAATTGTACATTAACCTCAGTAAGATAGCTGGGATTGTATAAAAACTGATTGGGGATTTTTTTGGCTTTAACGGCAGCTTTGACCACATCTTCTGCCTTAACGTTACCGCTCTGGTGTTGAAATATCAAAGTCTTACCACCGGGAATACCCTGTGATACTAAATTACCTTGATAAGCAAGATAAACTAGATTCAGTGGTTGCATAACATGAGAATTAGCAACATTACTGGGCGACATATAAGAGTTAACAGATGTAGTGATTACTCGCCCATGTGTTGTAGTATTAGCAACATTACCATTGTGTGAGATTTTTTCACCATTCGCTTGAGCAGATGAAATTCCAACAGACAAAATTAAAGAAGCGATGGTAAGAAAAGAAGTTGTGATCGTTGAGATTTTCATAAGCTTATACCTCGGTTCTGTGTAATAGTTGGGATAAAAATTAACTAGTATTAATATTTGTTCTATAACTTAAGACTTGTTTTGCTGAATTCACCTGAATGGTTGAATTATGGCTTGGTTAAGGGAGTGGATACTTGTAAAGAGTAACTACAGTCACAGTAGTCTGATTCCAGAAAAGACGGATAAAAATTTAGCAAGTTTACAGATTAGATAAGCGTCTTTCTGTGAAATGTTTTTAGACTGGTTGGAGAAAATTAGCGATCGCTCTATTTATATTTTACGCGATCGCTTACACTAAAGCTAACAAGTTAAGACGCGATTTTGTAAGTTTAATTCCAAGCGATCGCCGGGTTTAGGTTCTAACACCTGGGTGGTAAGATTGTTGTTCTGGAAAGAAGTCCGCAAATCTTCAGCAGTCCCCACAGCCTTTAAAAAATTCACCATCAACCCTTCATAGGTTGTATCTGCCTTTGCTGCTGTAGGTAGGATAAATTGTGGTTGCAGCCATTTAGCTACTTCCAAAGCACTATTTGTTCCACGAATAATTGCGCCGACTAACGGTAATGTCAAATCAACCGTTGGCGTAATTAGCACATCCACCGGTGCAAATTGTTTTAACTGTGGCGAGTGATAGCCATGCGGCTCATAGTAAAGTGTGAAATCAGTAGCTAACTCTTTTAACAAATAACTGTTTTCGATCAAAGTCGGGCCAATAGGGGAACCAGGTAAAGCCCGAATTTCTAGTTGATCATTAAAAGTAAAAGTTTCACCATGCCCCAGACAAGTGACACAAGTGTAACCCAAATCTTGAACCACTTTGGTTGCATTCGGCGAAGCCACAACCGGAATTTTATGGTCAAGTTGCTTTAATGTCGGCAAATGTGCATGGTCTGGCAAACCTTGAGACAACAATATTAAATCAATCTGCTCTGAAATTAAGCGTTCTTGTGTGAGAGAACCTTTAAACAGCCAATCTAAGCCAAAACTTAATTCACCAACCAGCCAAGGGTCAACTAGTATCCGTTGACCACTCATTTCAATTAACCAACTATTGTTGTCTAACCAAGTTAAGTACATAACCAAACCGAAGTAACACCTGCTTTTATTATTACGGATGGTTTTGGTTATTGCATATCAGTCTTTAGTCAAAGCTAAAGACTGATGAAACTCCTCAGTATGCTTGACTCATACTCAGAGGTTATTGATCAAGTAAAAATAAAATTCCTGTAGTAATTATCAATTCAAAAGAATGTAATTCATCTTGTGGATAAACCAGCTAATACAGACTGCTGCTTAACAGGCTCAAACTTCCAAGTAGAAAAATCCTTGATTTCCAATTGTACACCTTTAAAATTAGCTAACATCAACTCATCTCGTTTGTACCAAGCGGTAAATATTTTATCTCTGCCATCATAAAAAGTTACTGGGTCTATTTGATAACCTTCATTAACAGTTTTTAACTTTAATCCCAATAGCTTGAGTAACTTGCTGAGTATTTTGATTTGAGAAGTAACGGCTTCTTCCCTAACTAAGTTAATGCCTAAAACCCGTTTGATATGTTGACTGTGTTGATAAACAACATCTTGCAACCAAAGTAAATCAGGGTCATTTTCAATAAAAGTTCTAGCTGGGTCAATAAACTCTAGCATTCCTAAAGCTTTCATCGCTTCAACTTTGACAGTGTAAGTCTTGATATCTGGCAAGAAAACTTTACCTTCACCTAACAGTAATTGCTGTTGCCATTCATGTTGGTCTCTAACATGAAAATAATCACTTTCGTGGGTTAAATAATAGTGAATTAATAATTGGGAGTAATAACCTTGGTCATCTTTTAATTTGAGTTCTGGTGTAACCTCGACACCATACTTTTGTTTGAGCGTATATTTATGTATTTGATGACGCTCTAAATCTGTGAGAGAATTTTTAGATGATAACTGTTGATATTCTACATAATTTATATCTGGAGCGTCGGCAATAATTTTGGCAGTAGCTAATTGATTTTTGAGCTTGATGTCTTTCATTTGCCGTTTAATATCTTTCGCCTTTTGCCGCTTATCTGTCCAATCTCTTTGGACTTTGACAATTTCCAAAATTAATCGCTTGCGTGTTGCTAAATCACTAGAGTCAGTTGCTAAAAAGGCTAAACGTAAATCTCGGATAATATTATTGTGAACTGCATTACTCCGCAGCCAAATTTGATGTCCGTCAGTGCTTAATCCATCTTGCATAGACTGACGATAAAGACGGATAGAAGCATTAACTCTTGCAGATAATTTTGCCCAAGTTCGTAAATGAATTGGGTCATATACTAAAGGCAAATCTACATCTATTTTATGCAGTGGACTCAGTAAAGCTAAATTTTCTTGTTGATTGGCTTGATACCAATCAGATAATAAACGATAGTTGGTACTACCGCTACCAATTAAACCAATTCCTCGTTTAGCACACCAAACAATCCGAGGGACATTATCTCTAACTCTGGCTAAAGCTTGTCTGGCTTCGGCATCGGGAATTACACCTTGGAATATGCCATAAACTCTATCAAAATGTTGCACATCAATACTAATACCAGTTCCTAGACTGGGAGTCACAAAAATCGTGTCGTATTCACCAATCTTTTGATTAATATTACCAACAAATTCAACTGCTGGATGGTCAGGTGTATTTGTAGTTCGACTACTAATTACTAAGCTTTTAGGAAATTGATAGCGTAATTTTTCCAACCGTTCTTTGAGATAATTTTCAATAGTTTCGCAGCTATAGCGTCCAGAACGACTATCGGTAGTGACGTAGCATTTACGTCCTGCAAGTAAATCCAATTCTAGTTGATGAATTAAAGGTGTGGGGTTGGGTGAATCATAAAAGGTGATATCCCAACCGCGTGCAGGTTGCCATTGGTTGACAAGTAACCAAGGTGTGATTTTAATGCCTGATAAACCTTGCAAATATTCTAAAGATACATCTGATAAATCAGCATCTTGGGCAATGACTAAACCGCCAGTTTGTAAAACTGTGGCGATTAACTTTTGGAAATTTTTTAAGATTTTGACACGTTTATTCTTACAAGTATCACTATTTAATAAATGCCATAATAATTGCTCAACTTCATCTAAGATAACTATGCCACCTTGCCATTGATCGACATTTATTTTCCAAATGGAGTCAATACATAAACCCAAAGAAGCGGTAGTTGGACTGTCAAAATATGAGAATAAATTATTATTATTGTTTAAACCCCATTGAATCCCAATTTTGTCACATAAAAATTTTCCGAGTTGGATTCTGTGGGTAATTAATAAGATGGGCTGGTTTTTGGTTTTAGATTGTTGGACAATATTTTGTAAAGCTGTAGTTTTACCTGTGCCTTTGGCGGATTTCACGCCGACTAAACCTGAGTTGGGAAAGGCTATTTCACCTAAATAGGGACGGTTGATGGTGAGTGCAGCCGGAATAGTTAATTCTGTATGTGGTTTGGTGTGGGCGAGGTAGATTTCTAAATCAACACTTTGGCGATAAACTTTATCGAAGGCGCTACTATTTTTAGCAACTATGAGTTCATCAACACCTTTTTCTGGCCCTGGTAATTCGATAACTTTAACTAAGCAATTTTTTTCTTGGAATAAGCAGCCAAGTTGCGCGATCGCATTATTCACTGCTGCTATAGTCTTAGGTTGAGTTTCAAAATCAAAACATATATATATGTGGCGTTTTGCAGTCGCAAACAACGCTAAATCAGGAATAAGTTGACGACGGGTGACTTTACCAAATCCATCTTTGACGACTCGATAACCGCTAGTAATTCCCGGAACTGCGATCGCAGCATAGCCTTGTGATAACAGTGCAGCCGCCTTTTTTGCACCTTCGCAGATAATCACGGGGATGTTCTGTTCCATCACCCATTCCCAAAAACCCACCGCTTCGCCGTTAACATCAACGCTGATATTCTCAGGTAAGTCGAGATTGTAACGCTGTGCAGTTTCTTGCCAAATTTCCTGCGTCACCCGCAGACAAAATACCCTGGTGGGTGTGCTAGGGGGGTGTTCGTATTTGATTGGTTTGCCATTATCCTTGATGCGGGGTTGATTTGGCTTAAAGCATCCCCACTCCATTGGTTGCCAATTATTTAGCGGATCAAGTCCCCCACACCACCAACCGCCAGCCGTGATATGACTGTAACGCTGCAACCAGCCGCTTTTTAGCATACCTGTGTTTGTGCGCGGGAGTAGTTCGGAGATTAACAGATATTCGTAGGCGATCGCACCTTGGAGAGACTTAAAATTGAGTTGCGCTAGGTGTAAATCTATACTACTGCCCTTGACTAATTCTTCAAGGTGTTTGGGTTCTAGATAGTGTAGATACATGATGAGAAGCGCGAAAAGAAACGATAGGATTTAAACCTTATCATGCCTACCCCGATTTTTTTGATCGGCAACTACCAAGTTTTTTTGATGATTTTTTATACCTCGTTGTTAGAAATACAAGGGTGAATCGGTAGGTAATCTATTTTTCTTGGCGGGATCGCTCTACTAATAAGCTTGTATTGTAATAATTTGTCTGCATTAAATTTTATTTATCAGTGTTAATCCGCAAGTTTCAGGTAACGGCTTGCATATTTATAGGAAGATGCTTGCTGTGTCAAGGTGTAGAAAACCACACCAACTAGTACAAATAAAACTGAAGTCTGAAATGAAGAAACCCTGATGGTGCGCTGTTCGGCAATTGATCATAGGTGCTTTATTTCTGCTGACCTGTACTAATCATCAACAGGACTTACGCACCACAATTATCTGTGGGGATTGGGTGTGGGGGTGAAATGGTATGGGATGAAAGGGTTTTGAATACTTATACCCTCATACCCCTGCACCCTTTACTAAAACCTTATTTTTTCGTTTTTTTGCGTAAGTCCGAATCAAATAAATTAGATTTTTTTAACTGTTCAATATTGTCTTGAGTATGATTTTGACAACTCATTTTAAAACTCTGCAAATGTAGGTGTTTACAGTTTAGTTGCGGGCAAATGTATCTCTAAAACTGGATTAAGATTGTCGCTACTTTTTTGAAACTACCCAAAGATCATCTCAAGCAAGACAGCAACGCTCAAATATGCCGTTCAGTTTGTCAGTTCCAGAAAACTAGATGTGACTAACGAAGGGACATACTCAAAATTAAGGAGAAAACAATTGCACTGGCTTCTTTACTGTCACTAACGAAGACTACGAATAATCAACGTTAGCAGAACCCCAACATCGCAGAGTTTACCAAACAAAGCAGATTTTTCTGTCTTTGTTTTTTCCCGATTTTCGGAATAGAAATAGCCTTGTCCCTAACAAGGTGCCGTGAGGCGGAGTGTGATGGAAGAAAGTACAGAATTTATCTGTTATCAATCGGCGATACACCGATCGCTCACAAAGGAGTACACTTTCTGATGACTAGTTACATATCGCGCGGCGGTATACGTTCAATCCAATGGTTGGCGTACCAGTTGGGCATACAGAACCCACACTAGAGCTTGGCACAATGTATTCCTAATCACTCATTAATGTAACTCAAGATAATGTGGCAGTCTGGTTTGGATGAATAAAAGAGACAAGGGAGATAAGGGGGACAAGGGGGAGATTTTTGTCAATTATTGAGGATTAGGTCGAAGCACTCAATTAAACCTAACTTGAAATTACCGGGTGTGGATACTGAGCGCAGTCGAAGTATCCACACTGCGCTACAGCTTTCTTCTCTTCAACTGATTGAGCATTGAGCATTTCGACTTCGCTCAATGCTCAATGCTCAATGCTCAATTATTGTTTCCAGCTAATTATTCTTGCCATATTTTTCTTGAATACGCTGAATTTGTTGTTGAAACTCTGCACCTTTTTCGGGGTTAACCATTGCGACAAAGTTGGCAAATCCGGTGATAGAGGCGATGAGGTTGGATGAGTTACCCCAATGCTTACCTTCTAAGCCTTCATTTTCTATTTGATGTAAAGTTGCACGGAAACTTTTTAACTTTTTCCGAGGGACATTAATTTTTTGATTAACGATAATACCTGTAACTTCTTGCTGTTGAGAGTTTCGTAAAATGCGGGTTTTGTCGGGATTGATGGCAAATCCTTCGTCAGAGATAATTGACTGAATTTGCTTGATGATATTTTTGGTATGTTTCAGATTCTCACCTGATGCGGAAAATGTTAAATCATCAACATAGCGAGTGTATCTAAACCCAAATTTTTCTGCGATCGCACACAAACGCTGATCTAAATTACGACAAATAATATTGGTAATTGCAGGGCTGGCTGGAGAACCTTGGGGAAGATGACGTTGCTTAAGTTCCACAAAGTCTGTTTTATTATCTAAGTTGTGTTCTTCCACTACAGGCGCGGTACATAATAAACCAAAAATTGTAGCTACAGATGAAGTATAACCAAACGATTGAAATAGTCCTTTAACACGCTGATATGTAATAGCTGAGAAAAAATCTTGCAAGTCGATATTAATAATTATTTCTGCACCAACATGGGGATTAGCATTAGTAATAATGGAGCGATCGCCGCAAAAACCATGTGCAGCGTCATGAATGGTAATTTTTTGTAAGATATTCTGCAAAATCCAGTATTGAGCGCGTTTTAAATCAGGCAATGGTGCAGAAATAATGCGATCGCCTGCAAGTTTTTTGGCAGTTTTAAAGTAAATATAATGTGAAATCTGAGAAGTTTTAGAAGTAAAGGTAAGAAACCGCAGTTTATCAATACTAATTTCCATAGCCGATGCAATCTGCTCGGCATTATCATAGACACCTAAATTATATTTTTTTAACTGTTCAATATTGTTTTGAGTATGCTTTTGAAAACTCATTTTAAAACTCTGCAAATGTAGGTTTTTACAGTTTAGTTGCGGGCAAATGTATCTCCAAAACTGGATTAAGATTGTTACTACTTTCTTGAAACTACCCAAAGATAATCTCAAAAAAGACAGCAACGCTCAAATATATCGTTCAGTTTGCCCATTCCAGAAAACTGGAGGTAAACGAAGGACATACTCAAGTTAAGGCGAAAACATTTGCACAGGCTCCTTAACTGTGACTACCAACATCACTAGGTAATATTAGTAGTCAACATACAATGCAGAGTTTTTATTCAAATTCAATTAGCTATCGTGACAGGATAGTGTCTTTTAACCCGGACAGGGTTTTGGTGGCAGAAAGTGGATTTGAACCACTGATCTTTGGGGACAGGCCCCAACGAGCTAACCAACTGCTCTATTCCGCAAATTTGTCTTTTAACCTAGACAAGGTGGGAGAAAGTACAGGAATTGAACCTGCAACACATCGATTATGAGTCGATTGCTCTACCAGTGAGCTAACTTTCGGTTGTTTGATGTAGGAGTCGAACCTACGACTAGCCGAGGACTTCGGATGCTCTACCACTGAGCTAATCAATCAATGGAGTAACAAGCCATTGCTCTACGGTATACACTCAATCCAGAGGTTGGCGCACCAGTCGGGTATACAGAACCCGAACCATAGTTGAGCAGATGTATTATTACCTTGTAACTCAATGTAGCACAAAAAATTATCTTACGTAAATTGCCATTTAATTTATTTTTTATGTTTGGGCGATCGCAGCATCAATAAAACTGTAGTTAGAATAGAAAAAACAAGCTAACTGACTAATAACAGGCAATTGTACTCATCTCTATCAAATTAATTAGCTCCAGACATTATTTTTAATTGAATTTAGGCATATTTAACGGATATTTACAGCTAATGATAGAGTACGTCTGTATTTTCAATCATTAGGATACAAGTAGTTGAAAATATTCATCTACTAACAATCTCTTCATTAAAATACTATGTCTGTTAATTGCTTGAAACCCAGAAATAAAAATCATGATACTGATACAGATAATTCTAATCAAGCATCAACAAAAGTAGAAATAGCTCTAGCATTAGATCAAATCAAAAGTTGTGTTTGGATGATAGGTATTCCATCATGGTTATTTGCCATCACAGACAGAAGTTTTGCGATGTTGTCAGATGGAAATTTATCACCAATAGAGATATTGCAACTATTGATGACTTGCCTCTTTTTTGTGAGTTGGATTTATTTAAAACCAGAGGAAAGTTTAACCAGCAATGATGTAGAGCCGAATGAATATGCAGAATATCTCAGTCGCAGCCAAGCCCTGAAGCTTAGGTTGAAGAAGCGACACATGATTAGCCAAGATTATATTTTACCTTTTCCTTACTATTGCCAAATCTATCACCTACTGAACTTAAAACACTTAGAAACCGTTCATAAATTCAGCCTGAATAGTTTAAAGGTTTTGAGTATCAGTCAATTCCAAACAACTCATATCGGGGGAGTGCTGAAATTTAATACCATGTTGCAACCAAATATGAATCTGTTAAGATTTTGGCGGCAACCAATAGTAGAAGTAGATTTAATTTTACATACTCCCTATACTATTGAACTGAGCATTCCTGCATATAACGATAAAAGAATCGTTGTCCTCTTTCACGCTTTCCCTATAAATGAAAAAGAACATCAATTATTTATCGATATTTATAGTGATTTAGATTGGCCGAAGCCGATATTGCAATTTGTTTTACACTGCGCCACTTGTTTGACACTTTTTGAAGATTTACCATATTTACAGGCTTTAGCGGACACAAATATCGAGCGTTTGTTTAATATAAATTCTGCTTCTAAGCATGAAACAATGTTATTGTTTAAACGATTCATAGAACTGTATGGTACTCGACAAAAGAGCATTCAGTTACCAGAATCGACATAAGTTTACTGAACAAACAGATCCCCGACTTCTTATACCATTTTGGATTTTAGATTTTGGATTTTGGATTGGGAAATTGCTTACTGGTGAGCTTTTCAGTAACCCATTTGTCGCAATCATTTTTCAAATTGGTATTAGAGGATGTTTGGAAAGTCTAAATTATTACTCACCGGGCGATTGGAAATCGCGGCTACACAGACGAAACCCACGTAGGTGGGTTTGAAAACCTTGATTTTGTGTTAGTCCACGTAGGCGGTCACTGAGCTTGCGATGCCCTGAGCTTGTCGTTCGCGTAGCGTCTCCGGCAGGAGAAGGGTCGAAGTGTGGACTTTGCTTGTGTAGTAGCGAATTCTATTCGCCCAATACTTTTCAAACATCCTCTTAGAAGATACAGTCTGTGTCGTCTAAAAAGTCGGGGATCTGAATTAATTAATAGTTCCCGTCACAGGTGAACTAGCACTAGCATAAGATTTGATGGGCATTCGACCGGCGAGGTATGCTAAACGACCAGCGACGGTTGCTAAATTCATTGCGTAAGCCATTGCTGGGGCATTTTGGGCTAGAGCGATCGCACTATTAATTAATAAGGCATCTGCGCCTAATTCCATTGCTTGAGAAGCTTCGGAAGGTGAACCAATACCTGCATCTACCACAACCGGCACTTTAGCGTTTTCAATAATGATTTGGATATTGGCGGTGGTTTTTAATCCTTGTCCCGAACCGATGGGTGATGCTAAAGGCATGACTGTTGCACAGCCAACATCTTCTAAGCGTTTGGCTAACATTGGGTCAGCATTGATATACGGCAATACCGCAAACCCTTCTTTTACAAGTTGTTCAGCCGCTTGCAGTGTCCCAATCGGGTCAGGGAGTAAATATTTGGGATCTGGAATAACTTCTAATTTCACAAAATTATTATCTTCCTGCCCTAGCAATTTTGCCATTTCTCGACCCAAACGGGCGACACGAATTGCTTCTTCGGCAGTTTGACAACCAGCAGTATTCGGCAACATCCAAATTTTTGACCAATCCAGTGCTTCTGCTAACCCTTCATGTCCTGGGGTTTTGGTTTGAACTCGCCGGACTGCGACGGTGACAATTTCACAACCACTAGCAACAATACTTTGCTGCATTTCTGCAATGGAGCGATATTTACCGGTTCCTGTCATCAAGCGAGATTGGAAGGTTTTACCTGCAATTACAAGGGGGGAGTCGGGAAGCGGTGAGTTGACTTCGACTGCATTCAGTAATTTGGAATTTGGGAGGGGGGAGGGGCGATCGCCGTTGGTAAAATTGGCAGAGTGAGTGAGCATAGGGGCGGTAGATGGCTGGGTATGAAACCGAGAATAATGGAAATGTGACAATAAAGAATCTGATTTTTGTTCACAGATTAAATCAGCAATTAAGGCTGCTGTCACAGGCGCTAGTAAAATGCCGTTGCGATAATGACCTGTAGTCAAAGTCAAGTTTGCACAGTGGCTAGTACCGAGAATTGGTAATTCATCTGGGGTAGCCGGACGAAAACCCCACCAAAATTCTTGAATGGAATAATCTTGTAATTGGGGATAGAGGCGAATCGCTTGCTGAAGTAAAGATTGGATACCTGCGGGGGTGTTATTTGGTGTAAAACCCACATCTTCGCTAGTCGCACCCAAAATAATCGAGCGATCGCGCCGGGGTACGATGTAAATATTTTCGCCAAATAACACCCGTCGCAAAGGCAATTCCGGCACAAAGTCAGGTAAGCGAATACTCAACATTTGCCCTTTGCGGGGAGTTACAGGCAAAGGTAACAATTCACTAGACCAAGCACCAGCCGCTAAAACATAGTGACCGGCACGAATTACGCCTTGGTTGGTTTGTACGCCGATGACTTGTCCTTGCTGTTGGATTAATCCTGCAACTGTGATGTTATCTTTGATTTCAATGCCGAGGGATTGAGCCGCAGTTCTGAGTGCTTGGGCTAATGCTCGATTATCAACTTGAGCATCTTCAGGATACCACCAGCCACCGATGACATCATTACTCAACCCTGGCTGATATTGATGAATGGCGGTTTGATCTAACCAATAAGCAGGTGAATCACCAGCCGCAGCAGACTTTGGTGGTTGATAAACAGGCGCAAGAATGCCACAAGCCCAGTAACCAGGATTAATCCCTGTTAAATCTTCAAGTTTGCTTGTCCATTCTGGGTATAAGGCACGCGATCGCCTGCACAACTTCCCCATCATCTCATCTTGGATAATTTCTGCATCTGGTGCTAACATGCCAGCAGCAGCATAAGTAGCAGCAGCCTGGAAATCACGACAAAGCACGGTGACATTTGTCCCGCGCAATTTAAGTTCGACGGCGATCGCCAAGCCAATAACACCGCCACCAATAATTAAAACATCGCTAGTCATTAGTCATTAGTCATTGGTTATTAGCCATTGATCATTAGTACACAACTACATAACTTATAACTAATAACTTGTAACCAATGACTAGTTTTGAGTGCTGAGTTTTGAGTGCTGAGTGCTGAAAGGGAGTAGACAAGGTAGAGGGGGTAGACAAGGTAGAAAGATTTCTTCCTCGTCTCCCTTGTCTCCCTCGTCTCTTCCTACCACAAAGCCCGAATTGGCTCTCTAGTAGACTCATTCTCACTGGTGGTTGTATCAGTTGACTGACTTTCGGTTGATTGTACTTCTCTCGTAGTTGGCTCTGATGTATTGTCAGGAGTTGAAAATGATTCGCTGGGAGTTGTATTTTGAGCAACGCTGGTGCGGCGCTCAGTTGTGTTGGTGTTTAAATTTTCTTGTCTAACGCTTCTGCTGCCTCTAGCTTCTGTGGGAACATTATCTTCTTGAGGAGTGCTGGCTCTGTCTTCGCTTAAGCCACGGCTACCTCTGCTGGGGGCAGTGCTATTAACATTAATATTAGCTGGGAGAACGCGCGAGGTTTTGCCGCCGGGAGCATTATTACTGGCAGTTTGTTGCCCTCCACCCATTGGAAAGTTAATGCCTAGCAATGTACCTAATAAAATTGCCAAGCCTCCACCCATGAGAATAAGCGGTGTCCATCTACCCATATTGTTTTTCTCCTTGTGTAACCTAACCTTTTGATTTCCTTTCTTATTCGATATCCCTGATCCAATAATCCGTAAAATCCTCTGTCTGATCGGCTAAATGCAGGTCTATTGTAGGAGAATGGGAAAGAAGCGATCGCTGCTTTTGTGACGCTAATTCACAGTCAATACATCACTTGATCGATCACACTCATACCATCACTACTAACTAACTGACTGTTTTTTGTTTCTGCACCGCCATTTTAGAGGTCAACACGATTTTGTTGCAAAACTTTTCGTAACTTAAAACCCAAATTCTTCATACAAGCCTTAATTTAACTGCATCCAGTATGGAATACAGCGCCAGACCAACGTATTGTTCGTACCCTGTGTTAGTACTTTGGGCATATTTAAATTAACGAACCGGCTTTTTGTAGTATATTGGCACATTTCCTCTACAGTTGTCTCGCATGATCTTGTCTTATGACCACAAATCCCTCTCCTCAAATTTGGCTTTATGACACAACATTACGGGATGGCACTCAATGCGAAGGGCTATCAGTGTCTATTGAAGACAAGCTACGCATTGCTAAAAGATTAGACCAACTGGGTATTCCCTTCATTGAAGGTGGTTGGCCTGGCGCTAACCCCAAGGATGTTCAGTTTTTCTGGCAACTCCAAGAAGATCCGCTCAAACAAGCAGAAATTGTGGCATTTTGTTCTACACGTCGCCCCAATACTGTGGCTGCGGCTGAACCAATGTTGCAAGCAATTTTAACTGCGGGTTCTCGGTGGGTGACAATTTTTGGCAAATCTTGGGATTTACACGTTACCGAAGGTCTCAAGACAACTTTAGAAGAAAATTTGGCCATGATCCGCGACACTATCGAGTATTTTCGCTCACATGGGCGGCGCGTGATTTACGATGCCGAACATTGGTTTGATGGTTACAAACATAATCGAGATTATGCTTTACAAACCTTAGAGGCAGCGATCGCATCTGGCGCAGAATGGTTAGTTTTATGTGATACCAATGGCGGAACTTTGCCTCATGAAGTCAGCGAAAGTGTGACAACTGTTAAAAGTCATTTGTTATCTGTCACTTGTCAAAAAACAATGACAACTCCCCAAATCGGCATCCACACGCATAACGATTGTGATCTAGCCGTAGCTAATGCCCTAGCTGCCGTCATGGCGGGGGCAACAATGGTACAAGGAACAATAAATGGATATGGTGAACGCTGTGGCAATGCCAACCTTTGTTCTTTAATTCCCAACTTACAGCTAAAAATGGGTTATAGCTGTATCACAGAACACCAGCTTACTCAAGTCACAGAAGCCAGCCGTTTTGTCAGTGAAGTAGTCAATCTTGCGCCTGATGAACACGCGCCATTTGTCGGACGTTCGGCTTTTGCCCATAAAGGCGGTGTCCATGTTTCCGCAGTGCAACGTAACCCCCTGACTTACGAACACATCCAGCCAGAAACCGTCGGGAACCGTCGGCGGATAGTCATTTCGGAACAAGCAGGACTGAGTAATGTCTTAGCCAAAGCCCGCACCTTTGGCATTGAATTAGATAAGCAAACACCAGAAGCAAAACAAATTCTTCAACGCCTCAAACAATTAGAAAGTCAAGGTTATCAATTTGAAGCCGCCGAAGCGAGTTTTGCCCTGTTAATGTATGAAGCGTTAGGGGCGCGGCAAGAATTTTTTGAGGTCAAAGGCTTTCAAGTACACTGTGACTTGGTAGAAGGGAAAGAAACCAGCAGTGCTTTAGCCACCGTCAAAGTCGCTGTTAACGGTCAGAATATCTTAGAAGCTGCTGAAGGTAACGGCCCCGTTGCAGCATTAGATAGTGCCTTACGCAAAGCTTTAGTCAATTTTTATCCCCAACTCGCCAGCTTTGAATTGACAGATTACAAAGTGCGGATTCTCGACGGACACGCCGGCACAGCTGCCAAAACCAGAGCCTTAGTAGAATCAGGTAATGGTCATCAACGCTGGACAACTATCGGCGTTTCGACAAATATCTTGGCGGCTTCTTATCAAGCAGTGGTTGAGGGTTTGGAATATGGTTTGTTATTACATTCCCAAGCCGAAGCCGCAGTAAAGGCTTAGAGATTAGGGCAGTCCCGATGAAAAAATTTCACAGTCATAGATGAAAGATATCCTTACCCTACACTCCCATACCCTTACACCCTCTTTCAATTCAGGAGGCAGAATCCAAAATTGGTAAACCGCACCTTTCAGGACGGTAAGCACAACTCTTGATTGATTTTAATATTTGTTACGTTTCGTTACACTAAATACATCGAGAGGAAAAATTAAATCTCTCGGCAGCTTTCAAAGGTGAACGACATGAATGGCACAATTCGCGTTGGTAATCTCTTCGGGATTCCGTTTTACATCCATCCGTCATGGTTTTTGGTTTTTGGCTTAGTAACCTGGAGCTATAGTAGTGGACTTTCAGCCCAGTTTCCCTATCTATCTGGGGGGTTAGCGTTGCTACTAGGATTGATGACGGCGCTGTTATTGTTTGCTTCTGTCGTCGCCCATGAATTAGGACATAGTTTTGTCGCTTTGCGCCAAGGAATTGATGTTAAATCCATCACATTGTTTATCTTTGGTGGTTTGGCGAACTTAGAAAAAGAATCGAAAACGCCAGCCGGAGCTTTTTGGATTGCGATCGCTGGGCCGTTAGTCAGTTTATTATTGTGTGGCATCGTCACAGTAATTGGTGTGACAACGCCTGTATCGGGGCCACTAGCAGCAGTTCTTGGTGTTTTAGCTTCCGTTAACTTGGCTTTAGCACTGTTTAACTTGATTCCTGGCTTACCTTTGGATGGTGGTAATGTCCTCAAAGCTCTGGTGTGGAAAATCACAGGTAATCCCTACAAAGGTGTGACCTTCGCCAGCCGAGTTGGACAGGTGTTTGGTTGGGTGGCGATCGCTTCTGGTATACTGCCACTGGTATTTTTTGGCAGTGTAGCTAACTTCTGGAATTTATTAATCGGCTTCTTCCTGTTACAAAATGCTGGAAATGCAGCCCAATTTGCTAGAGTCCAAGCAAAACTTGATGGTTTAACAGCCGCAGATGCTGTCAACAGCAATAGCCCAATCATTTCTGCAAACCTCAGCCTGAGAGAATTTGCTGATGAACAAATTCTGCACAAACAAGACTGGAAACGCTTCTTAGTGACAGATGATGCAGAACAATTAGTTGGTGCGGTTACACTCGATGACTTGCGAAAAATTCCGACAACTCTGTGGACAGAAACTCAAGTTAAAGAAATCATGCGCCCAGTTGCTGCATCCACCACAGTAAAATCAGATCAACCCCTCTTAGAAGTCATCCAGCTACTAGAACAACAAAAACTCTCGGCTTTAGCTGTCATTCGAGAAAATGGCGTACTCGTGGGGATTTTAGAAAAAGCAGCAATTATTCAACTTTTGCAAGGACAAGCTTTAACTAACCCCGCATAAATGTTTCATCACTAAAGACTCCTTCTCACACCTCCTTCAGTTCATCTGAGGGAGTTTTTTTGTGGGAGGTGTGGGAGGTGTGGGAGGTGTGGGAGGTGTGGGAGGATGGTGAAGAAATCTTTCCCCCCACACTCCCCTCTCTCCCCACACTCCCCCTGCACCCCTGCGGCCTGGATGATAAATCTTTTACTAGACACGATATCACTCTGCATCTATGCCCAATTCTCGTAGTTTTGCTAGTAAAGCTGCTTGACGCTGACGTTCAATTTCCAATTGTGCGATCGCATCATCGGCGCGTTGGCGTTCTTGTTCCGCACGCTGATGTTCTTGTTCCGCACGCTGATGTTCTTGTTCTGCACGCTGATGTTCTTGTTCGGCGCGTTGGCGTTCTTTTTCGGCTTGTTCGGAACTCCACAGCAACAAATTACCTGCTTCATCCCACCATCGCAACCAATAAATATTCATCCCTAAGCGAGTTCCGCGCCAAATTCCTAAAAACAAGTCCAATTCAGGAATCCAAAATTGTCCTGATTCTGTTGGTTGCTGCACAACGTATCGCCCATTTTCCAGACGCAGAACTTCTAAGCTGACTTCGTAAGGATTAAAAATTACATAAACGGGAACTTGTAATATTTGTTCGTAAAAATAGAGTTTCCCATAGGGAAAGGTGGGACGAATTGAATATTCGCCGTTATCGGTATCTGATAAAAATTCCATCACCACAGCCACATTTTCACCTTCGATGTTGGGTGTATAGCTGCGCCGAATCACACCTGTACCCACTGGTGAAACATGGGGTATATATAGCCAATCAGGTGCTTTAACAACGGTTTTTTGATTAATACTAGCAACGATGCCAAAGTTAGATGCAACTAGCATTTCTGGTTGAATGCGATTGGCTGTAGCTAGTGCTTCTGTTAAAGCTGCTGCTAAAAAAGGCTGTTGAATATTTTCCACTGGATCATCGGGCAGAATAAAATCATCTGGGAGTTTTTCCCAAGTGACAACAGGGTTTTGGCGCTGAGGTGCGGCTAGAACCATGATAGATAAAATGTCGCTTGTGGATTTAGAAGCTTATGCAAATATTTTACAGTGCTTTTTTGATAGCTTACCCCTACACCCAGTCCCAAGAAAGTTACTTTTATCTCTAGTTAGGGAACTCTAGCAATTAAGGTTTTGTTTCACAAGGACTTCTCATGGATAAATCCATTGTTCAGTTAGTTGATGAGTTACCCAGCGACAATATTACAGTCAAAGTTCTCAAAGCCCTGGATTATGTAGCGCCGGGACAATGGGATAATTTGGTGGGATTTGATAATACTGTGCGTGCGATTACTGGCGAAACTGATGCGAATGTGATTCAAAGAATCCGCGATCGCGCCGATCGCATATACTTAGATCCACAAAACGGTTATCAAGCGGCTGTCAAACTGTATCAAATCATCGACAAAGCCGATGCAGCAATGGGAACTGCGGCTTTAGCTAACAAAGTGGGCGAAAAAATTAGTTTTCTCTCTTTTTTGAATAACATTACCCCTAAAGCCGATGTCACCCAAACAATTGACTTAGTTCTCAAGATTGCTGTCGAAATTATCGCCTTCTGTAAAATCAACGGGATTCCCCAACCGAACCCCCAAGAATTTGCCAATACATTAGCGAATAACTATCAAAATGCTTCCTTGATGCGGATGGCAGCTTTGGTATGTATCGATGGTATTTTACCTTTAGGCCCCGACTTTCTGATTAAAATTCAGGAAATTATTGGTGGTGCTAATGCTAGTGATGCGATCGCTCAAAACCCTGTATTCCAAGCTGTTAATAGTTCTTTACCTGGAAATAGCCCGGCTGATAAAGTTGGTTTTCTTTCCCAAGCCTTTAACTCAGTCCAAGGCTGGATGAATGGCCTTGTCGCCAAGACTGGAATCACACCACAATCAGTTGCTAGTGGTTTGAGTAGTTTTGTGCAGATTGCTGACGATAATTTAGACTTTGTAGCCGCAGTCTTAGATCAAACTACAAATTATTTTGAGCATACGGGTATTCAATCTGTTGCCCGCACCATCATTTTACAAGCTCACCCTCTAGTCAAAGCCGAAATCGCCGAAGAAGCCAAAAAACCACAAAAACAAGATACCGCATCTGCAACCAAATCTAAATCAGATACCAGCCAGTATGCAGTAAATAGCACCGTAGAAGTCTGGGACGAAGAAGACGAAGAATGGTATAAAGCCACAATTCAGAAAATTAAAGACGACCAATTCTTTATCAATTACATTGGCTATGGTTCATCTTCTGATGAGTGGGTTGGTGAACAAGATGTTCGGATTCGTGACATTGAATCATCTGATGATAATGGATTTGCTGTAGGTCAAAAAGTCAAATGCTGGGATGATGAAAACGAAGAATGGTATACTGCCACAATTGAAGAAATTCGCGGTCAGCAATACTTTGTGCATTATGTTGGTTATGACTCATCTTATGATGAGTGGCTTAATTTAGAAGAAATTTGCTAATACAGCAGGAGGTAGCGGTTCGGCTACACTCACCAAGCGGTAAATTTAGAGACGTTACATGTAACGTCTCTAAATGGTTTTGGGTTTTACTTAACTAACAAAATTCCTTCAGTTACAAGACGTGTAATTAGGGGAATAATGTCACCTTCTAAATCCAAATCTGGCGACCAGTCAGCAATATCAAATAAGCTAAATTCATCACAATTAAATAAATTTTCTACTAAGTTTTCTGGTATGGCTTTAAGGTCAATTTGTTTAGAACCAACGCGCACTTGATATTGTCCATCATCAATTTGTTTAATCCGAATCCTGTGTAGTGGCGACCAAATAAACTGAGTTGTAAATAAATTCGGAAAAATATTATTTCCCATTTGAGCGGGTAAACTAACTAATAGCTGCGGTTGATGTTGATAATTTAACGATTCTATATATCTTTGGAAAATATCAGGTTGCTGTAAAGTCGCAATTAAATGCTGACGCAATACACTTAACTGTTGTTCTATCACATTTGTATTGCTATTAGCGATCGCGGGTAAACTTTGCCGCCAACTGACATTTTCACATAAATCTTTGATCAGCCAATCAAGCCAATCAAGTCCTGTTTGACATTCAATCCCAACAGTCAGATGAAGAGATGGCTGTTCGCAAGCCACAGCATAGTGCCAATGTCCTTTAGGGATGTACAATAAATCTCCAGCCTGCAACACACATTCTAAATAAGGCGGCTGTTGTGGTTGCTGCTGTTTTGATGATGGCATATCTGCGGTAGGATATAAAACTGTTGGTTCATAAACAAACCATTGTTTTTCACCCTCAATTTGCAAAATAAAGACATCATGAGTGTCGTAGTGACAATCAAACCCTTGCTGTTTGGCTGGCGAACAATATAAATTAACGTGGGTTTCATAGCCAATTTCATGGCGCATATTTGCTGCGAGTTCAGCGACAGCCGGTATTCGATGATGTACACCATTGATAATTAGTGTAGCGCCTTGACGCAGGCGATCGCTCCACTCTTGCCGATTCCGTGTCTCTGGGAGAGATTTACCATTCATCGAAAAGCGTAAATCTGGTTCTTTGAGTTTGTGATAATTCAGTAATTCATTTAAATCTTGCCACGAAAAAATTTTTTGCCATCTTTGAGAATTGTCACTTGAAATATGAATTGCTTTTTTTGTCCAGAACTCCGTAAAAAATTTATCTACTGGAAAGTCTGCTAGTAGTTCTTGTAAATTTTTCATATCAGATGAATATTGTCAAAAGCTGCTTTCGATTCATCAATTTATTTATTAATAAAAAAGGGGCATCGTATAGCATCCCTATTTGATATGTAAACAAAAGAAAAAATAGAGATATTGGTAAACTATTTAGGATGGCTATATCAATTAATGCCCCTTGTAAGACTGTCAAACTCAGAACTTTAATTCTCAAACACTCTCATGATGATGAGCTTTTTAGCTCCAAATTCTAATCATCATCATCATCATCTCCACTATCACTGTTGCTATTGCTATTGCTATTGCTATTGCTATTGCTATTGCTGTTGCTATTGCTATTGCTATTGCTATTGCTGTTGCTGTTGCTATTGCTATTACTGTTACTACTGCGGTTACGGTTGCGTCTGCGCTCACTATTATCCGCTAAGATTAGTTCAGCAGATTCGCTACCTGCTAGGTCAACTACACCAAATTCAATGGAAGATGTAGGTTTTAACTCAGATAGTGATGCAAGACTAGCAGCCTGAACCGATTGACTTCCTACAGGTAAAAACAAGCCGAAACTAGCACCAACAAGTAAACCAAGAATAATTTTAGGATTCATGTGCAACTCTACTATTAAGTACAAGATAGACTAGTACAAAAAGGCTGAAGTCTGAAATAAAAAAATTTATTTCCACAGACCTGTACTAGTAGTCAGAAAGCAAGCTGAAATTCCTTGTTTCTTCCTTAATGTCTATACTTGAACTTATGGATGAAAAAAACATGAATAATTGGTGAGAAGATTCTCATCAACTCTGTGATATAGATATTTCATTTCAATAGCACAAGATGAGATAATTTATCCGCATTTAGCCCAGGTGCGAGATGTAATTTACTATCCCAGAGATAGATGATTTTAGTCATTGCAAACTTCTACTAAACAATACTGAATTTCATCTGTACTTGCTCAAATGAGAATACACCGGAGTAACCTGGAATTCTGGCAATCAACGAATACTGAGTTTTCAAAATTACATTATTTATAATATTTAGTAATTCTGTTAATTTATACCTAAAAGGCTTGCCGAGTCACAAGACTCGTAGACTAGACTAGTAGCACAACAGAACAATTTACAAGGAAAATATGATGAGCGATCGCGACTATACATTAATCCTAGACAAAAGCGGTAGTATGTCTACACCTGATCAGGCAGGCGGTAGAAGTAGATGGGAGATAGCCCAAGAGTCTACTTTAGCTTTAGCACGCAAATGCGAACAATTTGACCCAGACGGGATCACTGTATATGTATTTTCTGGCAGATTCAAGCGTTACGACGATGTGACCTCAGCCAAAGTTACACAGATTTTTCAAGAAAACGACCCTGCTGGTACTACCAACCTAGCGGCTGTACTCCTGGATGCAACCAATAATTATTTTCAACGTAAAGCAGCAGGTAAAACTAAACCCAACGGTGAAACAATATTAGTAATTACTGATGGTGAACCTGACGATCGCAAAGCTGTCTTTGAAGTAATTATCCAAGCCTCTCGTCAATTGGAGCGAGATGAAGAATTAGCCATTTCTCTGATTCAAGTAGGTTCAGATGCCCAAGCTACAAAGTTTCTTAAAGCTTTAGATGATCAATTACAAGGTGTCGGTGCAAAATTCGATATCTGCGACACCATCACTTTAGATGATTTAGAAGAAATGAGTCTTGCTGATGTCTTGATGAATGCAATTACCGATTGAGTTGTTAATAGTCAATGATTAGTAAATTTCTGATTTTTGCCAGATGACCAATGACTAATAACAAATGACTAATAACTAATTGGAGAAATTAATTATGCTAGACAGCCGCGACTATACTCTAATTATTGACAAAAGTGGCAGCATGGCAACCCAAGACCAAAAAGGTGGAAGAAGCCGTTGGATTGCAGCCCAAGAATCTACTTTGGCTTTAGCTAGTAAGTGTGAACAATTTGACCCTGATGGAATTACTTTGTATGTATTTTCGGGAAGATTTAAGCGTTATGACAATGTAACTGCGAGTAAAGTTACCCAAATCTTCCAAGAAAATGATCCATCAGGAACAACCGATTTAGCCGCAGTATTAAAACACGCCACTGATGATTATTTTCAACGCAAAGCGGCTGGTAAAACAAAGCCGAATGGCGACACAATTTTAGTAGTAACTGATGGTGAACCCGATGATCGCAAAGCAGTAATGCGAGTCATAATCGAAGCTTCGCGGCGGATGGATAAAGATGAAGAACTTGCAATTTCCTTTATTCAAGTTGGCACAGATCCCCAAGCAACTCGGTTTCTGAAAGTATTAGATGATGAACTGCAAGGTGCTGGGGCAAAATTCGATATTTGTGACACCATTACAATGGAAGATATGGAAGATTTAAGTTTGTCTGAAGTGTTGCTCAACGCTATTAACGATTAGGCTCACAATTCAGCATTATGATTATTTTATCCGCGTGCATCCTTGTGCATCTGCGGTTAACTTTCATTTTAGCGATCGCTCACACATAAAAGTAACAAAGATGGACTCTATTGATAAACTATTAGCTCAAATCAAAGCGGAATATGATCCCGCCAAACCTGCGCCTACACCGCAACAGCCAAAACCCGACATAGTTCCACCATTCATTTCTACACCGCCATCTAAGTCACAGTCGATTATCGATAATATTTTGGCGGATGTAAAAGCCGATATCGAAGCGCAAGCCGCAGCTGAAGAATTGCAAAGACAGCAGGAACTAGAACAAGAACGCATCCGCCAAGAACAAATCAAAGCTCAACAACTAGAACTTTTACAAAAACAAGCCAAAGAATGGTTAGATAAATTAGATCCTTTCTCTCCCGAAGGATTATGGTTTGAAAAATTTGCTGAAGCCTACCCCTCAAAATTAGCCGCAGCAGTTGAATATTTACAGACTAATTAAATAGAAAAGTGACGGTGTTAAAAGCTTCGTGGTGTCTAAATTGTATGATTTATCGATGTCCTAACCAACTCGGCTACTGCTATATAAGTGCAGAACCCGCAACTATGTAGAGATGTTACATATAACGTCTCTACAATATTTCATGAATATCCAAACTGCTATATGTCATCTTGCAAAAGCAGATGTACTTAATATGCAATTAGTCGCTAATATAGATTTTGCGATTAGATTATATTTGCTTTGATTGTGCTGAACCGACCTTTACCTGAACGTTCACAAATTCGCAGGCGCTTACCGAATCAGCGTTGGCAAATTTACCCACAAAAAACAGATTTAGCTGAAAAACTGGCAGTTTCTATCAATCTTTCTCCCATCATCAGCCAGTTATTAATTAATCGTGGTATTGAAACACCAGCACAAGCACAAGCATTTTTAGAACCAGAATCAATAGTTTTACCTCCGCCTTTAGAAGAGTTTCCTGATTTGGCGATGAGTGTGGAGTTACTGCACGAGGCGATCGCATCTCAAAGTAAAATCGCTATCTGTGGCGACTATGATGCAGATGGTATGACTAGCACTGCATTATTATTGCGGAGTCTCCGAGCTTTGGGCGCACGGGTAGATTATGCTATCCCTAGTCGGATGCACGAAGGTTACGGTATTAACAAACGCATCGTTGAAGAATTTCACAGCGAAGGTGTCAAGCTCATTCTCACTGTAGATAATGGTATCTCTGCTTATGAACCCATCGCTAGAGCCAGAGAACTCGGCGTAAAAGTCATTGTCACCGACCACCACGACATCCCGCAACAATTACCCCCAGCCGATGCTATCCTCAACCCCAAACTCATCGCCGAATCTTCACCTTATCGTGGTGTGGCTGGTGTAGGTGTAGCCTATATTCTGGCAGTATGTCTCGCACAACAGCTAGGCGAAACTAGAGGCTTAATTCAGCCAATGCTAGAATTATTCACCCTGGGAACCATTGCAGATTTAGCGCCTTTAACTGGTGTCAATCGTCGTTGGGTAAAACGTGGTTTGAAGCATCTGCCTAAATCTAAGTTACCAGGTGTGCAAGCCTTAATTCAAATAGCCGGCGTGCAAGCGAAGCATGACGGAAAAGGTAGACAAGGTGGACAAGGGGGACAAGGGGGACAAGGGGGACAAAGTGGACAAGAGGGAAATATAGCTACCTTGTCTACCCCCTCTCCCTTGTCTACCCCCTCTCCCTTGTCTCCCCCCTCTCCTCCCCCCAAATCCCTCAAACCAGAAGATATCGGCTTTCGTCTCGGCCCCCGGATTAATGCAGTTGGTAGAATTGGTGATCCGCAGACGGTGATTGATTTGCTGACTACCGATGATATGGGAGTTGCACTGACAAGAGCAATGCAGTGTGAGCAAACGAACACCAGCCGTCAGCAAATGTGCGAGGAAATTGAACAAGAAGCGATCGCCTATGTCGAATCAGAATTTATCGCCTCTTTACCACAAGACCGATTATTACTGGTTATCCAACCTGAATGGCATCATGGGGTGATAGGGATTGTCGCCTCTCGCTTGGTGGAACGTTATGGTGTGCCTGTATTTATTGGAACTTATGAAGATGAAACACACATCCGTGGTTCGGCGCGGGGTATACCTGAATTTCATGTGTTTGAAGCCTTGGAATATTGTCGGGACTTGTTAGGCAAATTTGGCGGTCACAAAGCGGCGGGTGGATTTTCTTTACCAACAGAAAATTTAGAATTGGTGCGATCGCGTTTAATTGATTTTGCTAACCAGTGTCTAGAACCGCAACACCTCAAGCCACTGCTCAAAATAGATGCTCAAGCTAACTTTAACCAAATCAATCACCAATTGTTCCAGCAATTAAATGCGTTGCATCCTTGCGGTATCGATAACCCCGACCCAGTTTTTTGGACTGCAAATGTCCAAGTTATTGAACAGCAAACCATAGGCAAAGGTCATATTAAAGTGACATTAGCCCAAACTATTGATGACAAGCAATATACAATTAAAGCGATCGCTTGGCGTTGGCGTGATTATTATCCTTTACCGCAACGAGTGGATATTGCTTACAAGTTGCGCGAAAACACTTTTAACGGCAATACTACCATCGAGTTAGAATTAGTCGGCGTGAGATTAACAAAAGCCTCATCTCAAATCTTTTACACTGCCTCACCTAACCCACTCAAAGCCACTTTTGAGTACAATCAACGGCAGTATACTTGTGGCATTTATCAAAATAATTCCTTCCCAGAACTCAGAATCAAAAATTCTGAAGGCAAAATCCTAGTTATGCAGCCAGAACGCACAATCGGCTTGTTGGGAACCAGTCGTGAAGCAGCAATAGAGGTTGATGTGTCTCAACCGCAGTATGATTCCATTATTCAAGCAGCGTTACAAGCATTATCATACATACAGCAGAATTCAGGAGTCAGAATTCAGAATCCAGAATTACGATAGTGTTTATCCGTGGCTTTTAGAATTCAATAGTATATTTTATTACTTTTATATACTGTAAATGCTGAGTCATGAATACTGATGTTTCACTCAGCACTCAGCACTCAGCACTTTACACTCTTACAGGTTGCCGTTGCGAAAAGCCAATACAAAAATTACAGCAGGGCCAGCAATGACAATTAATGCAACAGAAAGCAGTTGGAAAATAACTTCCCAGTTGATGCTGGTGAAAGTGCTAATAATACCGTCTAACATTTTTTCTCTTTCCTCCCAATTGTCTTAAAAAGTTCGATAATCAATCAGTTGCAAAACCCGCAATTGATCATATCCGGGAACGGTGTGTGATTTTTAATTTACTTAACAAAATTATAGGAAAAAACACAAAATGGCAAACTGGCAATGTGTCAAGCAATGTGGAGCCTGCTGCAATCTCGACCCTAGCGATCGTCCCGACCTAGACGAATATCTCGCGCCGGAAGAGTTGGAACTGTACCTGAGTATGGTAGGCGAAGATGGTTGGTGTATTAATTTCGACCATACCACGAGAGAATGCCAGATTTACCCCAACCGCCCGCGTTTTTGCCGTGTAGAAGTCGAATCATTTCAAGATATGTATGGCATTGAACCAGAAGAACTGAATGATTTTGCCATAGATTGCTGTCGCCAACAGATTGAAGGGGTATATGGCGATCGCTCTTTAGAAATGCTGCGCTTCGACAAAGCCGTGGGGATTTAAACTTATGTGAAGTTGATTCTAATCTACAACATCTTTTTTAGCTCTTAAAACTCGATATTGTTGGGTTTCGCTATGGCTCCACCCAACCTAACATCTTTTTCAGCAAGCCCTATTTCGTGGGTGAGTATCAAACATTAAAATTTGGTAGTTGATTTAGCAGAAAATCTATACACAAACCGTAAATCTGACAGCCGCAATAAGCCAAAATTCTTATAGGCGAGAATTCGAGAAGATTGAACATGGACATCAAAAACGGCTTCATTGGTACTGTAGGTAATACACCCCTGATTCGGTTAAACAGTTTTAGTGAAGAAACAGGATGCGAAATTCTGGCTAAAGCCGAGTTTCTCAACCCTGGTGGTTCAGTCAAAGACCGAGCCGCACTGTATATTATTGAAGATGCAGAAGAAAAAGGTTTACTCAAACCCGGTGGTACTGTAGTGGAAGGAACCGCAGGTAACACTGGTATTGGACTGGCGCATATTTGCAACGCTAAAGGCTACAAATGCCTAATCATTATTCCTAATACTCAGTCCCAAGAAAAAATCGATGCACTCACAGCGTTAGGTGCGGAAGTTCGACCAGTCCCTGCCGTTCCTTATAAAGACCCGAATAACTATGTCAAGCTATCTGGTAGAGTTGCCGCAGAATTAGATAACGCCATTTGGGCAAATCAGTTTGATAATTTAGCGAATCGCCGCGCCCACTACGAAACTACAGGCCCAGAAATTTGGACACAGACAGATGGTAAAATAGACGGATGGGTGGCTGCAACTGGTACAGGTGGAACCTTTGCTGGTGTGGCATTGTACCTGAAAGAACAAAATCCGGCGATTAAATGTGTTGTTGCCGATCCTCTAGGTAGTGGACTTTATAGCTATATCAAAACTGGCGAAATCCATTTAGAAGGTAATTCTATTACTGAAGGCATTGGTAACAGTCGAATCACAGCCAATATGGAAGGCGCACCTGCTGATGATGCCATTCAAATCGATGACACAGAAGCTTTGCGTGTCGTTTACCAATTGCTACGAAAAGATGGCCTCTTGATGGGTGGTTCGACAGGTATTAATGTGGCGGCGGCTGTTGCTTTGGCAAAACAATTAGGCCCTGGACACACCATTGTCACCATTCTTTGTGATAGTGGTTCCCGCTATCAGTCACGCATATTTAACCGTGATTGGCTGGCTTCTAAAGGACTATCAGTAAATTATTAACAGGAAATAGTTTGACAAGCTCAGTGATTACCTGCGCGGACTAGTCAATAGTCAATGGACATCTCCAGTTGACTGATGACTATTGACTATTGACAAATGACTATTGACAAATGACAAACATCACTCAACCATCAAATTCAGGGGCTAGTAGTCAAGCATCTACTCACAGGTGTGTGCGGGTGTGCCAAAATCGCACCTGTAAAAAGCAAGGCGCAGCTAAGGTTTTAGAAGCTTTGGCAAATTTACCAGCCCCCGCAGATGTGACTGTAACAGCTAGTAGTTGTTTGGGACAATGCGGTAACGGGCCGATGGTGTTGGTTCTACCGGATATGGTTTGGTATAGCGGTGTGCAAGCCGATGAAGTACCTCTATTCGTAGAACAACATCTACGCTGTGGTGAAAGAGTCAAACAGATGCTTTATTATCGGTTTCATCCTCAAGGATAAATAAATATCTTGCGCCAAGCGACTGAAGTCGCGGCTACACAAACAAAACCCGCACTTCGACAAGCTCAGTGACCACCTGCGCGGGTTCTAAATCCTTAATTTTGTATTAGTTTAGGTGGTGTGCAACTTTCTCTCAAACCTAACCCCCAACCCCTTCCCTCGTAGGGAAGGGGGGGCAAGATTCAAAGCCTCTCCCCGAAGCGGAGAGAGGTTTGGAGAGGGGTTTCAAGAATAAGTCGCACATTGCTAGTTTGTATAGCCGTGAATTCCATTAGTCGGGTCTAGATGCAAGAGATGAATAAATCTACAGCAAATTTTCAGTGAGTGAAGTACACAATTGTGTCCTCAAAGCTAGGTAAAAAGTCTATTATCATTCTGACTTCTGACTTCTGACTTCTGACTTCTGACTTCTGAATTCTGCTGTAATTACAAACAACCAGGTCTGCTCTATTGTTGACTCAAGTGAGGCATCCGATGAATATTCAGCAGCTACGTCAATCATTAAAAATGAAGTGGCTGGGTTACTATCAACAAAATCGTCCCTGGCTAGTGAAAATGCGAGTTTGGGGAAATTATCATGGCCTGCGAAGACCATCATCTGGCTTTATTTTGGCGACTTTATCTGTTCTAGAACCAGAGTTTGAGCAGATGCTGAGTTTTATGATGGATCTGAATAATAATCCTGATGATATAGTGACAGCTTTGGGGCTGAATTTTAATCCTGATGAGGAGTTGCGTTTAACAAACTTAGATGAAGCTGCGCCGATAAAAGAGTTTGCTGAAAATAAATCGCTTGAGGAACAACCGGTGCGATCGCTCGCTACAGCTAACGATATCATTCCTCAATCTCCAGCTACCATCCAACATCCCGAAAACATCACTTCTGACTCGCCACAGGCGCACCAACCCTTACCAGCCTTTGCAGTTGCGACTAACGTGAGCCTCAAATCTTCTCATAAATCACGCCAAAATAAACCAATCTCAGCTTTAGCCTTGGCTACAACAGTTCCTAACAATGGTAAAACTGTCGCCCTAGCAGTGGAACTTCCTAATTATGGCAAACTAATGCCCAGAAGCATTGTAGTTTCTCGCCAAACAGCAGTAAAAAGTCAGACGAAAACCGCACCATCTTTGATTGAGACTACTGAAGTGTCTACTAATGGCAAATCACTACAAAATTTAAAAACTCAGCCTTTGACTCATACTCATGCCCGTAGTCTAGCTTCTTGGGTAGATGAATTTTGTCAAGGTAGAGGGTGAAAAGCAATTAGGGACTTCCAACTTAAAAAATATACTATCACTGTGTAGGCAGAGGGGCAGGGAGCAGGGGAAGAGGGGACAGGGGAGACAAGGGAGACAAGGGAGGAGATGAAGTTTGACTCAGTAAGTTGGTGCAATAGGAATTGGGAACAAAGATTGTCTGTGAAGAATGGGTATAAGGGTGTCAGGGTTTTGAACACCTATACCCCTACGGAGAAGTCAAAAGTCAGAGAATTTTTGACTTTTAACTTTTGACTTTTGACTTGATTTTGCCCCTACACCCATTCTTTGCAAAAGGCTCTAGCAATCAGCTTGCTTTTTTAATTTGTCTGTGTTAGGTTTTGTTTGTACTCTAAACAACGGTAAATCGCTCGATAAACCGATGTTTAAGGACACGATATCACAGCTAAATGGGCGGTAATTATAGGAGAGTACTGGAGTTAATCTCTAGGCTCTCATCTTTCTTATGAACAGCAAAGGTTGTGATCGCTATTTCGTCAGCAGTGAAATTAGCAAGTGCGATCGCTTAGTAACTTGAACGAACAATATTTTTTGATTTATGACTAAAGTTTTAATTCTTGATGCTAATCAACAACCCCTATCTCCAGTACGCATCAGTCATGCCAGAGCATTATTGTCTCAAGGAAGAGCAACTGTCTTTCAAAGATATCCCTTCACAATTATTTTGAAAGAGTCTTTTTCGCAAATCCAGCTAGAGCAGCTTGGTTTTAAACTCCAACTCAGTACTGTTGTTACCAAACACAAAAAAGCGGGGATGGATACAAGTTCCTTTGGCAAGCGCAGTTATCGTTAACAGAAAACAGGGGAGATATGCAAGTTATCACTCCTGGTTATGATGTCAACTTCCCCTGAATTAATAGTATACAACTGTAACTCTATAGATTTATAGTATTTTATAAACTCTGGAGAAATATTCTCATGACTAGCTTGATATTTCGCTACTTAATTGATCGGTGGCGATCGCTAATTCAATTTCTCAATCTATCCTTACAAAAATCTCCCAGATTGCGCTTTCATACTACACCTTTGCCCATAGCTGGAGCTTTCATTACAGGTCTTTGTTTGAGTTTGTTGTTTGCAGCTTGCTCATCACCATCTAATGTGAGTACTCCTAATGCTAGTGCCAATCCAGTTAGCAATTCAGCACCTCAAGAAGCTAAGGTAATCAGATTTGGTTATCAAAAATCCCTGATTTTGCTGAAGACTAAAGGAGTGTTAGAAAAGCGATTTGCGCCAGAAGGAAAATCTGTAGAATGGATTGAATTTCCTGCCGGGCCACAACTACTAGAAGCGATGAATGTTGGTAGTATTGACTTTGGTCATGTCGGCGAATCTCCACCAATCTTTGCTCAAGCCGCAGGTGCCGCATTGACCTATGTGGCTGGTATTGCACCTAGTCCAGCAGGTTCAGCAATTCTTGTCCCAGAAAATTCTCCCATTAAGCAACTGAGTGACCTAAAAGGTAAAAAAATCGCCTTTCAAAAAGGTTCTAGCGCCCATTTATTACTAGTTCAAGCTCTAGAAAAAGGGGGAGTAAAATATAGTGAAATTGAGCCAAAATATTTACCACCCGCAGATGCACGAGCAGCTTTTGTCAAAGGTAGTATTGACGCTTGGGTAATTTGGGACCCGTTTTATGCAGCAGCCCAAAAAGCCACGAATGCTCGTGTACTTGTTGACGGCACAGGCATTAATAAGCAAGGGGGATATTATATCGGTAGCCGTAAGTTTGTCACCGAAAATCCTCAAAGTGTGAAGGCCATTTTAGAAGAAATTCAAAAACTAGAAGAATGGTCAGCACAAAATCGAGATGAAGTTGCCCAAACTCTTGCACCTGTATTGGGTATTGACTTAGAAACAATGAAAAAGGCAACTAGTAGACGTAGTTTTGGTGTAGTGCCAATTGATGACAATCTCATCAATCTACAACAAGGAGTTGCTGATACCTATTATCAACTCAAGTTAATTCCTAAAGAGGTGAAGGTTAGAGATGCACTTTTAACCAAAGAACAATATGCGGCATTTTCACCCAAGACGTAACACCGTTTCAGTCATGAAAAGTTGCAATTACATCACCTATCTTTACCTATGAGCAATCCTACAGAACTTTTACAATCGCGCTATGGTGAACTTCCTTTTAATTCCCAAATTGATTGGAATGAATCACTGACAACCTTACTATCTCATCGTTCCATCCGTTCTTATCTCAGTGATCCTCTACCACCAGGAACACTAGAAATTTTAGTCACAGCCGCGCAGTCTGCATCGACATCTTCTAATCTGCAAACCTGGAGTTTAGTGGCCGTTGAAGATTCCCAACGTAAAGAAGAACTATCAAAACTAGCGGGTAATCAAGCACATATTCGACAAGCACCGCTATTTTTGGTTTGGTTAGCAGACTTGGCGCGACTGAGTTATGTTGCCGATAGTCGCGGTATCAGCCGTGAAGCTTTAGACTATTTAGAAATGTTTGTTATGGCAACTGTGGATGCTACCTTAGCTGCTCAAAACGCCACGATCGCAGCTGAATCTTTAGGCTTGGGAACGGTATACATCGGTGGGATTCGCAACCGCCCAGAAGAAGTAGCACGCATCCTCAACTTACCTTCATCTGTATATGCGGTATTTGGTTTATGTGTGGGTTATCCCAACCCCGAAGTAAATGCAGCCATCAAACCACGTCTACCACAGTCAGCAGTGCTGCATCGAGAAACATATAAATTAGCTGAACAAGATGAAGCGATCGCCCACTACAACGACATCATCAAACAGTTTTATACTGAACAACAGATGAACATTGCTGGGGATTGGTCACAACATTCTTCAGAGCGCATTGCCACAGTAGAATCTTTAAGAGGACGCGATCGACTGCGTGAAGCCTTAAATAATCTTGGTTTTCAGTTGCGATAAAGAAAAATTCAGCAGTCAATGAATAATATTAGGAACAGGCAGAGGTGAATAGGACTTACGCAAAAAAACGAAAAAATAAGGTTTTATAAAAGGGTGTAAGGGTGTAAGTATCCAAAACCCTCACACCCAATCCCCACAGAAAATTTTGATGCGTAAGTCCTGGTGAAGATAAACCCCTACATTTATATAAATGTAGGGGTTTTAAAATGCGCGATCGCTTACTAAAGTGAAACCTTATCCTAATTTAAATTCAAATAATTTATGACTTATACCAATTCACGAAATTATTGATACAAATCACTTCCTCTGTACTTCTGCTTCTGTTCGCCGAGCGACTTGTACCGAGCGTTCGCGCAGCGTCTCCGTCAGGAGAAGTCGAGGTGCTACTTGTATATCTCTATCATTTTGAAAGTGAGATGGCACTATACCAATTTAAGAAAAGAATGCGACAGATAGAAATCAGGAAAGTCTTACTGGAGCTAGATTTTTTAATTGCGTTAGCGAGCGTCATTGCGAATTGGTATTAAGCAGTGAGATGAAAAATCAAGGGTTGGGTAAAGAGTGAAGAAGTGTAGGCATGAAAAACCTCTCTCCCCAGAATGATGATCATTTTAATAACTGTTTATTCTCTTCTCTAGAAGTTTCTTAACAATATGAGTCGAAGCATACCCTAGGACTATGTTTGTGGCTATAACTCTTGAAAATACTTACTCAGCAATCTGCAATGCGTTAGCGTGTACCGCTACCATGCTGGCTATCAGGAAGTCCATAATTTGGCGGCACATAAACATCTGTTAACTCTTGAAAATTACCATTAGAGCTTGTAAAACTGCTATTTTCGGTATTAGTCAAAGCATTAGCTACTAAATCGTGAAAATTTACTCTAGCATCAGCAATTTTCGGAATCGCTAAACAGGCGCTTACACACAATATCAAAATACTTGTGATTTTTAAGTTTGTCGCCATCAAGTTTCTATCTATTTTTTGCATTCTGATTTCACCCAGTACTTTTTTTACCTACATCCGATGCGGAATTAGTTTCGCGGAAAAATTAAACTTTAGTAAAATTTTTTATTTCTCAGAAAAATCTTTGAGTAAAAAACTTGGGACAGAAAATCTGCTCAACACTTAAGAAATATACCTAAAGGTTGCTAACAGACATCAGCCAAAAGTTAGAACTCGTAGCGATGATGTTGTTCGAGGTTCGTTAATTACCTCTAGAGTCAGGCGCGGAAACATAAAATCTTAATATATTCTTTATATTTCTGCGGCAAACCCCCATCTTGACTCGTAGCAAATAATACTAAAAAACTCAGTATTTCCGAGGTAAATTTGGTACATCTCCGCAAAAACCAGGAGTTGAGAGTACAAAAATGGCTCATTTCGTGATTTCTTTATCAAAATTTAATTTATGAAAGTAAGTATAATTCAAAATTAGTTTAAGTAGTGTTACTCATATATAAATTTTTAGACTAAATAAATCACAATACAATAAATCTTTACATGCTCAGTATAGTACAATTTTACTATAAAAATCCAGACATAAAACATTCAGCCATTGGTTACAATGGCTGAGACTATTGTCTATTGTAAAAATTACTGATTTTTTTAATTTTTGCTGACCGTTCAAGTCAACTCATATCGGTTTTTACCTAAGTGTTTAGCCCGGTACATAGCTGAATCGGCTTGTTTAATCAGGGTTTCTGCATCTTGGCTATTTGTCGGATAAACACTGATGCCAATACTGGCAGAAACTTTAGTGGTGTATCCTGATAGCACAATTGGTTCGGTTAGGCTGGCGAGAATTTTTTCTGCAACTCTAGCCGCCACTGAAACTTCAGGAATTGCGCGGAGAATGACTGTAAATTCATCACCACCCAGCCGGGAGACAGTATCACTACCGCGCAAACAATTACTGAGTCTTTGGGAAACAATCACCAACAAGCGATCGCCCATATCATGCCCCAAAGTATCGTTAATATGTTTAAAGCCATCCAAGTCAATAAACAGCAGTCCCAGCAACAAGTTGTTGTTTTGCGACCATTGTAAAGATTCTTGAAGTTGTTCAAGAAAGAATTTGCGATTCGATAAGCCTGTCAGGGGATCGTGATAAGCCAGATACCGTAAATGGTCTTCTTTGAGTTTTAATTCTGTATTAGAGCGAAATAACTCAGCCGCAGTGCGTCGTAGTTCTTCTTCCATCAGCTTGCGCTGGGTAATATCTCGAATCACTCCCACTAAGAAAAAATTACCAGCCGCATCTTTGTGGAGCGATCGCTTCGTAGCAATTAGATGGGTTTGACCCGCAGCATTAGTAAATTCTTCTTCATTTTCGCGCGGTTTTTGGGTGAGAAATACTAAATCATCTTGTTCTCGAAAAACATCAGCTTCATGGCGTGGGAAAAATTCATAATATGACTTTTCCAGCAACAGACTATCAGGATAACCAATGAATTGGCAGTAAGCATCATTTAAGACAATCCACTGATGTTTTTCATTTTTGACAAAAATGGGGTCAGGAATAGAATTAATGACTTGATGCAAAAACTCCTTAGAGCGTTTCAATTCTTCCTGCATATATGCAATATGAATAATCATCCAAATTGAGGCGCTACTCAAGCCAAGAGTTGCCGGGATTAATGGTAGCCACCAACCCAGTAAAAAAGCTAGATAACTACTTAAAAAAAGTATAAATAAAGATACTAAAATACTGGGAATACTTTTACTAAAAGTCTTAATCTGCCAAATGATTAACGAACCCAAATAAGACCAAGTAAAAATCCATAAACACTCCCATAATTTCGCCCAAACTCTTAATAATGGTCTTCCTGTCAAAGCAGAGGAGATTAACTCACTCACAAAGTAAGCTTGCAGTTCAATCCCTGCTACTGGCTTGGTTGTACCTAACATTTGGCTAGAGTAGGGAATAAATGCAAAGTCTTGCAAACTGGGAGCAGTGGAACCAATCAACACAATGCGATCGCGTATCCAACTAACTGGCACTTTGCCATCTAAAACATCACTCATAGAGATTTGACGGAAATTACAAAATTCACCAGCAACTTTTTTACATGATGGTTTAGGAAAATTAGATAAAATTTGATAGCCGCGATCGTCTGCCCTCACATAACCACCATCATTGGCTTGAAAACGGGTAAGTATAGCCTTGCCTAATCGGACATAATCACTATTTTTAGCAGCTTTTTTTGGGGTAATTTTTTGGTCTTGTAAATAGAGTAATGCTAACTTTAAGGCAAAACTTTCATAGTGTTGATCATTCATGTGAAGATACAACAAATTCCGCCTGACTTTGCCATCATAGTCGTACAGTAAATTATTAAAACCAACTTGGTTTGGGTTCAGTTTTAGAGGCGGCAGAACACGCATATTGCGGTTCTGGTTTAATAGTTGAATACCGATTAAATTTGGCATTGAACTATAAAGATTAACTAGTTCTTGGTGTCCTGGATTGACTGCTAAATCTCGATATATATCTAAGCCAATCACACGAGGTTGATGCACTTGTACTTTCTGCAATAAATTAGCAATCACGCCATCAGGAATCGGCCAAGAACCCACTCGCCGCAAAGAATCTTCATCAATTGCTACAATCGTGATCCGTTCTTCTGGTTCTTCGGTTGGACGTAAGCGAAAAAATTGATCCAACCCGGCTAACTCTAAGGATTGAAACACTCCGACAAAGCGTAACAATATAATGCAGGTCGCCACAATACCAGCAACAACTAATTCTTTATATTTTCGCTCAAGTGACTGTTGCAGGTTCCAACTCAAAAATAACCTGACAAAATGCTTGTCTAGCTGCTTATTCATTCCCAATTACCTAGTAGGGAGAAATACTTTCAATTACTACAGATATCAAAAACTAGCCGACACTCAGTAAATATCCCGAAGATGCTCCAGTGTTGATTGGAGAAAATTTTATCAGTATTGTTATCTTCCACCAAATAATTTGCAATAGTGTTAGCAAAGAATAACTCATCATGATTAATGATTAAGCAAAGGTTAACCAGTATTGCTGTATCAAAGAAGAACAGGTGCAGTATAAATATTGATTGCTAATAAAAAGTATATTTTCGTTATCGAAAAGGTAAATGAAGGATTTTAATAATTTGTTGTCACTTATACTAACGCTGAAAAAGAAAATTGCAAAAAAATAAGTCAACTGGGAATATGAATTGTGATATTCAGCCAGTTGACGAGCAAAAGTGAGAATTAATTTAGAAAAACAATTGCGCTGACGTTGATTACTTAAAATATTTAAAATTTGTTGGGCCGGTATAACCAGTAATCTTGGCTAGTTCTGTGAGGTTTTGCACGCCACTATAAGTTTGACCATTAATAATCCAAGTCGGGAAGGCTTGGATGTTTGCAGCGCGGCACAATTCTGGTTTACCTTTAGGACTGTCGCCTGCACACTCAACCTTCACTTTCTCGTTAATAATTTGGTAAGCTTCTTTACCAAAAATTAGCTTTTGTTCGTGGCAATGAGGACACCAGTAGGCAACATATTCTTTCGCACCGACTTTGGCTAAATGTTGTGCTAGGGCGATTTCGGCTTCTCCAGAGTTGGTGGTGATTTCCCAACCGTATTCCGGGTTAGGCGTTTGTGCCGGTGTCGGGATAAATGAAATTCTTTGTTGTCCGGTGGAACCAGGCGTTTGTGATGTATTCACACCTGCATACACACCCAAAGTCCCAATCAGTGTCACCATTGCCACAATCAAAGCCGTAAATAAAATTTGTCCGATATCTTCCCAGGTACGTCCCAGAATTGTGAGAGTTAACAAACTGAGGGAGAAGAATGCCGAGGCTAAACAGTAAGGACACAAGGCTTTGATTTGAAAAGCCAGCACATACATTAAATAGCCACTGAACACAGACATGGCAATTGCTCCCACCAACAACAGCAGCCAAGTCCAATTTTCGATTTGTTTACGCTGGTTGCTGTTCTCAGAGTTGATAACTAAGGGCGCTAAAGCAAATATCACCATACTGATATATGCTAAACATCCAAATAATGCCAATGGCTGACCGAAAACCGTACCCCAAGGGCTGGAAAGTACGTCATTACAACCTCTCGTGCCAGCTTGTGCTATGCAGGCGGCGCTGCCTCCTGTTAACTTTTCAATGGTGAGATAGCCAGTGACTAAAGTACCACATCCGGCGATCGCGGCAATTATTGGGCGCGACCATTTATGAATCCAAGGAGTAGAACGGCGGCGAATCATAACTGCGAAGTATGAAGTATGAAGTATGAAGTCTGTAGACACCTTTTGGGTGGCTTCCCGGAGGGTAGTGTGAAGTCTGAAGTATACAAATCCTTCCTACTCCCCACTCCCTACTTACTAAGAATGTAACTTTATTTGTTGGGTTGATTTGCTGGGGCTTTTAGAGTTCCAAGTGCGATGGGCTGCTTCAACAAATTGACTGACGCGAATCGGATCAATTGGTTGCTCAATGCGACCATGACGTTTTAAGGAACTGGAAACTATCACCCCATCTGCTGCCTGCAACAGTGTAGCAACATTTTCCCAGTCGGCTCCACTACCGATAAATACTGGTGTGCCTTTGGCTGCACCGCTCGCTAGTTCTAAATCTTCCTCGGTGGGAGGACTACCTGTCGCCCAGCCAGATAAAATTACTGCGTCTGCTAAACCGCGTTCAATTGTGTCTTGAACCGCAACTGTTAAATTAGGTGAACTTAAAGGCCGGGCGTGCTTGACTAAAACATCTGCCAAAATTTTGACATCAGAGCCTAATTCTCGCCGATAGCGCAATAATTGGTGGGCTTCACCTTCAATTAATCCTTGGTCAGTGGCCATGACTCCAGTTAACACATTCACTCGGATAAATTGCGCCCGCACACAACTGGCGATCGCGATCGCACTTTTGGCATCATTCCGCAATACATTTAAACCTATCGGCAAGGTTACTAAATTTTGTATCCTCTGCACTACCACCGTCATCGCACTCACAACGGCTGGGTCTACTTGGTTTTTCGTAAATGGCGCGTCGAAAAAGTTCTCGACAATAATGCCATCTACGCCGCCACTGGCAAGAGCAGTTGCTTCTTGTTCAGCACGGTCAATTACGGCTTTTAGGCTCCCTCCCCAACGGGGTGAGGTGGGTAATGGCAGTAGGTGAACTACGCCAATAATTGGTGTACGAGTTTTAAAGGTCTGATATAAGTCCACGTCTTCAAAAGATTATTCAGAGATCAGGGATTAGGGATTGGATTTTAGGATTAAAATTCACCTAGCTCCTATTTTCTCGTCTTACGTCCCTACTTCCTTGATTAGCATTCATGTTTTCTCTGGCACTGGTTTTACTACCTCCATCTGGGGATGGAATTTGGCATAAAACGTTCCATAAGATATGTTAAGATAAAACCTGGCTACAAGAGGAGTTTGCCACTCATAAGACGCAAGGCACCTTCCCGTGGCTTGGGCATCTTGCCTGAGCGTTAGGGTAGCATTACTGCTTGATTAGGCGTAGTCGCCAGCGCGATTTCCCTGAGGGTAGCGACTTCTCACAACCAGCCTTTTGGGCGGCTTCCCGACGGGTAAATTAGCAACGCATACGCTACGGTAGTGTAAAATACTAACAGGCGATTTGTTAAAAAATATTACAAGTGTCAAAAATAATCAAAGACACTCCAATTTACCCTGGGAAACAAATAGTAGACATATCATAACATGGCCTCAATTTGTATAGGTCATAGCAAAGACAGTTACTGGTAGTGGAAAAATCCACCTAAGTGTTGTCAGCTTCAAGGCGTGCATCACAAAGAGCGAAGTCACTGCGCTTTGTGTGACTAAAAGAAAAAATCTTAGATATGAAAGTATGGGTGAAAAGCCAACAATAGCAATATCTCATTTGGGCTGCGAAAAAAATCGAATAGATACAGAACACATGCTAGGGCTGCTGGTAGAAGCAGGTTATGGCGTAGATACAAACGAAGAGTTAGCAGATTACGTTATCGTTAATACTTGTAGTTTTATTGAAGCAGCAAGAGAAGAATCTGTCAGAACTTTAGTAGAATTGGCAGAGGCTAATAAAAAAATCGTGATCACAGGCTGCATGGCGCAGCATTTCCAAGAGCAATTATTGGAAGAGTTGCCCGAAGCCGTAGCCGTGGTTGGTACAGGTGATTATCACAAGATCGTCAATGTGATCGAGCGAGCTGAACAAGGAGAGCGCGTTAAACAAATTAGCGCCGAACCAACTTACATCGCCGATGAAACCACACCGCGTTACCGCACGACAACAGAGGGTGTTGCCTACCTGAGAGTGGCTGAAGGATGCGATTATCGGTGTGCGTTTTGTATTATTCCGTATCTGCGAGGTAATCAGCGATCGCGTACCATTGAATCAATTGTGGCCGAAGCCGAGCAGTTAGCCAGCCAAGGCGTAAAAGAAATCATTTTGATTTCTCAAATTACTACTAACTACGGATTGGATATTTACGGTAAGCCCAAACTCGCCGAATTACTCCGAGCCTTGGGGAAAGTGGACATACCTTGGATTAGGATGCACTATGCCTATCCCACAGGATTGACCCCAGATGTGATTGCGGCAATCCAAGAAACACCCAACGTCTTACCTTACTTGGATTTGCCATTGCAACACTCTCATCCAGAGATTCTGCGCTCCATGAACCGTCCTTGGCAAGGGCGAGTCAACAATGAAATTATTGAGCGCATTAAAACTGCACTACCAGAAGCTGTATTACGGACAACCTTGATTGTTGGTTTTCCCGGCGAAACAGAAGAACATTTTGAGCATCTACTCAACTTCGTGCAGCAGCATGAATTTGACCATGTTGGTGTTTTTACCTTTTCACCAGAAGCAGGAACCCCCGCCTACAGTTTGCCCAATCAGTTACCCCAGGAAATTATGGACGAGCGGCGGCAGAAAATCATGGAAATTCAGCAGCCCATTTCTTGGCAGAAAAATCAACAGGAAGTCGGCAAAATCGTTGATGTCCTGATTGAGCAAGAAAATCCTGAAAGTGGGGAATTAATTGGTCGTTCTAGCAGAAGTTCGCCCGAAGTTGATGGTTTGGTGTATGTCACAGGTGCAGCAAAATTAGGAACCATTGTGCCTGTTGCAATTCGCAGTGCGGATACTTATGACCTCTACGGTCAAGTCGCCCTCAGTCCCACATAGATTTCGATTTCCCAATCTAAACAAAAAGTCAAAAAGCAAAATCTAGGAGAGTTGATGAATCTTTCGTTTATTGAACTAGGAATTTCCCAAGAACGCGCTGAACAATTAGAAAAAATTGGTTTTACCGCACCGACTAACATTCAAATCCAAGCTATTCCCCAACTGTTGTCAGGTCGGGATGTAGTAGGACAGTCTCAAACTGGTACAGGCAAAACAGCAGCCTTTTCTCTACCAATTTTAGAACGGCTGGATGTTAGCCAAAGAGCCGTGCAAGCTGTAGTTTTAACCCCAACCCGCGAATTGGCAATTCAAGTCCATGATGCTGTTAGCCAATTTATTGGTAACAGTGGCTTACGGGCTTTAGCAATTTACGGTGGTCAATCAATTGACCGTCAAATTATGCAGCTCAAACGCGGCGTTCACATTGTTGTCGGCACTCCCGGCCGGGTGATTGACTTGCTAGAGCGCGGTAGCTTGAAATTAGATCAAGTCAAGTGGTTTGTGTTAGATGAAGCCGATGAAATGTTGAGCATGGGCTTTATCGATGATGTGGAGAGAATTTTGTCCCAAGCACCCCAAGAACGGCAAACAGCATTGTTTTCTGCCACAATGCCCCCGTCAATTCGGATGTTGGTGAACAAGTTTTTGCGATCGCCTGTTACCGTTACTGTTGAGCAACCAAAAGCTGCACCCAACAAAATTAACCAAGTAGCTTACTTAATTCCCCGCCACTGGACAAAAGCCAAAGCATTACAGCCAATTCTGGAAATGGAAGATCCAGAAACAGCTTTAATCTTTGTGCGTACCCGCAGAACTGCGGCAGAACTCACCAACCAACTGCAAGCTGCTGGTCACAGCGTGGATGAATATCACGGTGATTTGTCCCAACAAGCCAGAGAACGGTTATTAACCCGCTTCCGTAATCGCCAAGTGCGCTGGGTAGTCGCCACTGATATTGCTGCACGCGGTTTAGATGTTGACCAACTATCCCACGTCATTAACTACGACTTACCCGATAGCGTAGAAACCTACGTGCATCGCATTGGTCGGACTGGTCGTGCTGGTAAAGAAGGTACAGCCATTACCTTGGTTCAGCCTTTTGAGCGTCGCAAACAGCAAATATTTGAGCGTCATAACCGTCAAAGCTGGCAATTACTGTCTATTCCCACCAGGGCGCAAATTGAAGCACGGCACATCAACAAATTGCAAGAACAAGTCAGAGAAGCCCTAAGCGGTGAAAGACTGGCTTCCTTCTTACCGATTGTCAGCGAATTGATTGAACAGTATGATGCTCATGCGATCGCTGCTGCGGCACTGCAACTTGCTTATGATGAAACCCGTCCCGCTTGGTTAAGCTCTGAGGTGGAAGTTCCCGAAGAAGTTCCCGTCGCTAAACCCAAAATCATGAAGCGTCGTGAATTTTCTGGTGACAGAAACCGTTCTTGGAACAAATCAGATGCTAACAACGGTGACGAAGGACGCTCCACACCCAAGCCCAAACTACGCTCAGGTCGTCGTGAAGCCCCCGTTTCTGCCAATCAAAAGCTAGGTTCTTCTGGCGCGAGAGAATCTGCTTCTTAGGTAGTGAGTGCTGAGTGCTGAGTCACCGAAGTTTGCTCAACGGGGGGAACCCCCGCACGCAACTTCTCGCTAAGTGTTTTGATGTGTACTCAGGACTCATAACTTACAACAGTCGCTCACCGTTTCTATCAGCTTGTAGGAACATAGATAAAGATGAACTTTCTATAGTTTTATGTTCACAATTGCAGATTTAGAGCAGCTACAAGCTGAACATCCAGAATGGCAGATGGAACTGGTAGATGGAAGCATCCTAGTTATGGGGCCATCAGATTATATTTCAGAAGAAATAGGGGCTGAGTTAATTCGCTTACTCGGCAATTGGGTACGTCCACGTAAGCTAGGAAGAGTTACTGGTTCTAGTGCTGGTTTTATTCTGCCTAGCTTGGAAACTAATCATGAAAAACGCAATCTCCGCGCTCCAGATGTATCCTTTGTGCGTGCTGACAGACTCAAAACTAGCAAGCGCGATTTTGTAGAATTAGTACCTGACTTGATGGTAGAAATTAAATCCAAGTCAGACCGTGTGAAAACATTAGAAGAAAAGATTCAATTATTTTTAGAACTTGGTTGTACTGTTGGGATTTTGATTGATCCAGATGAGTTGATATTAAAAGTTTATCGGCTGAATCAAGCACCAGTAATTTTACAAAATAACAATAAATTGACACTACCAGATTTACTTCCTGGTTGGGAGTTAACGATATCAGAATTGTGGCCGCCTGTATTTGAATAAGAGGCTAGAGGCTAGGGACTAGGGATTAGAATTTAGAGAGTTAAACAGCAGATAAACTTGCCTTGTGTTGATAAAGTACTTATGACTCAAGCTCTACGCAAAACAGTAACGTTTGCAGAATTCGTCAGTTGGAAACCTGATGGAGAACTCTATGAATTGCACGATGGAGTAGTTGTTAAAATGGCACAACCATTAGGAGGTCATGAAGAGGTTACAGGCTTTTTATCTATACAGTTAGCTGTTCAGTGTTATCAATCACGCCTACCTTATTTGATACCTAAGACAGCATTAGTTAAGCCAATTGATAGCGAGTCTGCCTATTCACCAGATATTTTAATATTAAACCAAGCTAATTTGATGAACGAGCCTTTATGGCAACAAGAATCAACTGTAAGCCAAGCAGCTTCTATTCCATTAGTTATTGAGGTCGTAAGTAGTAATTGGCGCGATGATTACTACAAAAAATATGGTGAATATGAGGGAATTGGCATTCGTGAATATTGGATTGTAGATTATTTAGGATTAGCTGCTAAAAAGTTTGTTGGCGACCCGAAACAACCGACTATTTCTATTTACTCGTTGGTTGATGATGAGTACCAAGTGATTCAATTTAAAGGTGATGATTGCATCGAGTCGCCAACATTCCCAGAGTTAAATTTAACTGCAAAACAAATTTTTCAAGCAGGTAGTTAATTCAGCCAAGGACGAGTAATTTTTTCTAATTCTGCGATTTCATCGTTATTTAATGTCCAACCTAAAGCGCCAGCATTTTGTTTGACTTGTTCGGCTGTTTTTACACCAGCGATGGGAATCACATTACCTTGGGCAATTAACCAGTTTAGTGCAACTTGCGCCGGGGTGCGATGACCTACGGTCGGTCGTAGACCATCGCGTTTTTCGCCAATCTCACGCAATAAAGATATCACTGGCGCAATTTTTTCCAAGCCTTCTTTACCAAATTTTGGGTCTATCTTTCTAGCACCGCTTAATTTTTCGAGATTTTCCGGCGTGTATTTACCTGTGAGTAATCCTTGGGCTAGAGGGCTGTAAGCTAAAATTGTGACACCAAGCTCACGGGCGGTTGCAATAATTCCACTACTTTCTACTTGACGAGTCAGTAAAGAATAACGTACTTGGTTGACAGCTAAAGGAACGCCCCTAGCTGCTAATATTTGATGGGCTTCTCGCATTTGGGCAGCTGAGTAATTACTGACACCAACTGCGGCAATTCTTCCCCGCTTCACTTCATCGGCTAAGGTGTTCATCAGTGTTTCTTGACTCAAAAAGAAAGCAAACGGCCAATGCACTTGATACAGTTCAATTTTTTCGCGTTGCAGACGTTTGAGGCTTTCTGTTAAGGCATCACTGACAGATTGTCCGGTAAATCGCCAAGGCAGAGGGCCGAATTTTGTGGCAACTTGCACAGGTTGGGTCGTCTGTTTGATAAATTGCCCTAAAAATTTTTCTGACAGTCCCATTCCGTAAACTTCGGCGGTGTCAAAAAAAGTAACACCTGCTTCTAAAGCTGCTGTAAAGGCTGCTTGTAATTGTTCAGGGCCGTAGTCACTGCCATAATTCCAAAACAGTTTATCGCCCCAAGCCCAAGTTCCTATACATAAGGGTGGAACAGTCGGGCCATTTTTGCCTAATGTGATAGTTTCCACGATCGTAATATCTATACATTTACATTTCTTTACTTTCTTAGTGTAGCGTTACAAAAAACTGCGAACGGGAAAACAGACACTGACCTATGTGCAGTTTTTTTGCTTAAAATTTAAGCATACTCAATGACAATTCTATGAAACACATTGCCAGCAACGAGTTACCAGCAACACTCCAACAAATATTTGCAGAAATACAGCGCACTAAAACACCCTTAACTGTTACTCATGATGGGGAACCTTTGGTCATTATCTATCCTGCCAAACCTCAGTCCGAACGCACAGTATTTGGAGCAATGAAAGGTAGTGGTGAAATCTTGGGAGATTTGATTTCGCCAGTTATTCCTGATAACACATGGGAAGCACTTCAGTGAAGCTCTTACTGGATACCCACATCTGGATTTGGTATTTACTTGGTAATGAAAGCTTATCTTCTCAGCTTCAAACCACCATTGCAGCGACAACAACCGAACTGTGGCTAAGTCCAATTAGTATCTGGGAAACGCTACTCTTAGCAGAAAAAGGACGAATATCTTTACAGCCGCATCCAGTTGCATGGATTGATTTAGCTTTAAATACTCTAGAAATCCGTGAAGCACCACTTAACCGCCAAATTGCTATTTTAAGCCGTCAGCTTCAGCTACCACATCAAGATCCTGGTGATCGCTTTATTGCAGCTACCGCAGTTTACCACCAGTTGACTTTAGCTACAGCCGATGCCAATCTCACGAGTGCTTCTTGGTTACAAACTTTAACCTAGCCAAGAAATTTACGGATGATTGTAATAGCTGGAGAGCGATCGCTCTCTACTATACCAACCTTTTTTTGTTCAGCTTATAACCGTTCTACTCTTCAAAATCCAGCGCATCGGCTAAATCTAGAGCTTCTTCTAAATCTGAATCTCTTCCTTCTAGTTCCAATGTCAACTGTTGAGATATGGGTTCTAATTTAACATCTCCTTTTTTAGAGACATAATCCACCAGCTTAATCCAATCAATACGACCGTTACTCGTAAAATACTGCATAAATTCAAAAGTCATCTCATTAACTTTTGCATCCAGAGTAGACTTAAAAATTTCATCCTTTTTCTTCGCCTCTTCTCCGATAGGCACAATCATCTCTTGATAAAGGTTGAGATTTTCTGAGATAAATTCCCAAAACTCTTGCCCTGCATATTTAAAATATGTTTTATCAGTATCTACATCTTTCTTTAAAGGATTACTATCTTTGCCATACATACAACCATTAACCGCAATGATATTGCTTGTAACACCTTGTTTGATTAAATACTGTCTGGCTTTTTTAAAATTGTCTTTCATCTTACTAATTTGGTCAGAATTACCCCAATTAGTACCAGATTTAATTCCTACAATATAATAATTTTCATCCCTGCTAAACTCTAGATCGATACTGTTGAGCTTTGACTTAAAACCACCGTACAAAGTTTCAGCTATATGTATTGCAAAGCCTTCTAACAAATTGCCAAAGATGGTTTCTTCCTGTGAAGAAAGGAATGCAGTAATTATACTATCAACAAAATCTTGGGCGCGTTCAATATTTTTCGCCTTGAATAAATAAGGGTTTTTACGTTTCAGAACATCTTTGAGCCTTAATTTGCTCAACTTCTCAAATCTTTTGTCATAGAAAGGTGTAAGAACGTATCGAATCAAATAATCATGATAAATTTCAGAGTTTGAGCCAGCCACATTTAATTCCTCATGATTTTGATTACCGTTATTTAAAATTTGAGTATGAGAAACTGCCGTTTTAATATTCAGTTCGGCTAATTCACAATATTCTCTTTTAATTTCAATTCCTACATAATTTCTGCCTAGCTCTTTAGCAGCTATGCAAGATGTTCCTGAACCTGCAAATGGGTCGAGTACTACATCATTTACATCAGTGAATAGCTTGATAAACCATGAGGGGAGAGTTTTAGGAAAAGCTGCACTATGATTTTTATTTCCACATTCAGTTGCTAAATGTAAAACATTTGTTGGATAGGCCATTTTCCGCTCTACCCAATTAGAAATATTTTTACCAAATCCACTGTCAACTTTAGAATTATCCCGTCTTTTATCTGTCTCGCTCAAATTCTTGAGCCGGGACTTTGCCCAATCTCCCATAGGAACCATAACAGATTCCTGATACATCTTAAATTTCTTTTGCTTGTTAAAGTGTAAACAACGCTCCCAAGAATCTCGAAAACGATTAGACCATTTGCCAGGATAACTATTTTTTTTATGCCATATATATTCTTCAGTCCATAACCATCCTTGCTGCTGCATTCCTAAAATTAAATTCAACACGTATGAATGTCTTTGACCATCAACAACTTTCTCTTTAATATTAAGAATGAAGGAACCTTCTGGTTTGAGGACTCTTTTTAGTTCTAAAGCTCTTGAAAGAAACCAATTTGTATATTCATCGGGAGAAATTCCTCCATAGGTTTTTTTCCGACTATCAGCATAGGGAGGCGAAGTGATAATTAAATCAACGCTTGCAGAAGGAAGCTTTTGGAGTACTTCTAAACAATCACCAAGAATCAGCTTATTCTTCCAAGTTTGCGGGTTATTTTGATCTACTAACCCTAACTCCTGAATCAAAATTTCCTCAGATGCCAAAGTAATATTTAGTGCTGCTTCTGCCATTGGCGAACCTATTAGAATTAAATCTTGCTTGACCAAAATATACTAAAGATAAGTATGCAGCACTCTATACTACCTCAAAAGAGGTATACACACATCATGCACTAGCCCCGACGAATGGAATTCGCTGCTATAAAAACAAAGTCCGCCTATCGCGCTTGCGCTGCGCTTGGCGCACCACGCGGACTAACAGAAAATCCATTGCACTGCTAGTCCGATTACCACATCAAGCCCAGGCGATCGCTTGATTGCAACTACCGCAGTTTACCACCAGTTGACTTTAGCTACCGCCGATACCCAACAATTTACGTTTGATTGTTATAGACGGAGTGCGATCGCAATATCTATACATTTACATTTCTTCACTTTTTTAGTGTAGCGTTGGTCAATGCTATGTGATGTTTGTGCGATCGCAGTTTACTATGCCAGTCTTTTCTTTAACTCAGCCCCTAACTGTTTCCCCAACTCTTATACCTCACACTGTTCCCTGATAAAGATGCCATTTGTCGGTTGTTGTAGAGACGTTGCATACAACGTCTCTACAAGATTTATAGAGAGAAATTTCTCGTAGAGTTGGTATAACCTACAACTTGATTGGTTGAGTGATTAGGGTTCCTTTACTTTAGTTGTAGTTTGGGGTGGTCGACAATTTTCCTTTTTTAAAAGGAACTCTTGAGAGTAGGGCGAAAATTTATAGCTGAACGAGCCTCCACACTCGCTTTTGCTAATAACCCAGAATCCAGAAAAAATTGCGGCTATCAGAATCAAACTGCCGGAAATTACGAGTGGCGTTGAATGCTCCACAGCTTTGCCAACAAGCTGTCTTGTTTGAGTGATAAACCCATCATTTTTTGGCTTATTATCATATCTAAGATTTTTCATATTTTTTTTGATTTAGTTTTGACTAGAGAGTTAACTAGGTGTTTCTAAGGCAGCAGAGCTAACCTTCTGGTTGTATTCATTGGGTAAGATGCAACAAATGCTTTCCCACACTCAGAGCCTACATAAATTTCTGAGTAGAACAAAGCAAAGTGTAAGGTCGATGGCGATACCTTAGCAGTTGTAAATTTCGAGTATGGTTTAGTGCTGTAGAATTAAGTGAAGAATCTAGCCGCTTAAGAAGGGGATTTATTTATGTCCCACCCAACACTTAGTAGCCAAGAAGTCGCTCGGCGTGGAAAGGAAATCTACGAAAAAAGTATCCGTGCCAAAGTTGAGACACAAGAAAACATTGGCAAAATTATCTCGATTAATGTTGAAACGGGAGATTACGAAATCGGTGATGATTTAGTCGAAACGAGTCTGCGATTAAAATCCAAGCAACCCAATGCAGCACTTTGGGGAGAAAGAATTGGTTATGATGCCGTTTATGCAGTTGGTGGTACACTGCTCAGGACGGCACAGTGATACACGGAAATGTAGTTGGACTTCAGGCAAGAATGAGTTTGATTATTCTTCCCCCAGAAGGTTCAGGTGTAGAAATCGAATGCGTTATTGATACAGGGTTTGAAGGGTTCTTAACTTTGCCGCCTTCTGTAATTGCTACTCTTGGTTTGCCTTACCTCATAAATATCAACGCCAACCTAGCTAATAATTCCAGTGTGGCAACCGATGTTTATTTAGCAACAATTGTATGGAATGGTGTTGATCGTAATATTGCAGCACTAGCAATGGGTCGCCGTCCACTTATTGGAACTGCCTTGCTTGAAGATTATCATCTCAGCATAGATTTTTGTGAGGGTGGTACGGTTCTGGTAGATGAAATTCTATAAATTTAAAGCACCTCTCCGCCAAATATAAAAATTGATGCACTGAAATGACTGTTTTTTTTGGAATATCGAACAGTTTATCTTTAATTAAAGAGAGACTATTTTGATAAACCATCCAAAAAACTAACTATGACAAGCGGTGAAGTATTTGATAGTGAAACAAAATACCCAGTTGCGCCAAGGGTCAATTTGCCGACTATGTTTCGGCTTGGCTTGTTTCAAATGGGCTTGAGTATGATGTCTATCTTGACTCTGGGTGTACTCAACAGGGTGATGATTCAAGAAATAGCGATTCCGGCGACGTTGGTGGCGTTGGTGCTGGCTTTACCTGCGTTTGTGTCGCCTTCGCGGATTTGGTTTGGTCAGATATCGGATGCGAAACCGTTGTGGGGTTATCACCGGACAGCTTATGTATGGGTGGGGGCGGCGATATTTGCGATCGCGGCTTTTTTAGCGGTACAAGTAATGTGGCAGTTAAATAATGCTGCGAGTATTTCTGGTGGCTGGACTTGGACAACTGACACTATCGGCTGGACTGCGCTGCTATCTTTAATTTTTGCAATTTACGGTTTGGCAATTTGCGCTAGTGGTACAGCTTTCGCGGCTTTATTGGTGGATGTGTCGGAAGAAGATAACCGTTCTAAAGTCGTGGGTGTAGTTTGGTCAATGCTGATGGTGGGAATCATTGTCGGCGCAATTATTAGTTCTAGCTTACTCAGGCAATTAACTCCAGAAGCAACTCCAGAAACATTACAGGCATCAATCAACCGATTATTTACAATTGTGCCAGCGATTGTCTTTGGATTGGCGATCGCAGCCACATTCGGTGTTGAAAAAAAATACTCCCAATATTCCAGCCGTTCTACACTAGTCAACCGCGAAGACAGCATTACCCTAAATGCAGCGTGGAAAATCTTAACAGCCAGTCCCCAAACAGGTTTGTTTTTCACCTTTTTGGTGGTGATGACGCTGTGCTTGTTTATGCAAGACCCAATTTTAGAACCTTATGCCGGTCAGGTGTTTAAAATGCCGTTGGCGGAAAGCACCAAATTGAATATTTATTACGGTATGGGTTTGCTAGTTGCTTATGCTGTGGCTGGATTTTTGATTGTGCCACGTTTGGGTAAACGCCGCAGCGCCAGGTTAGGTTGTATGTTGGTGGCTTTATGTGCCGCATTATTGGGAATTTCGGGATTTACCGCCAATGTAGCTTTCTTAAAATTTGGGTTGGTGTTGTTTGGTTTAGCGACTGGTTTCTTAACTACAGCAGCAATTAGCTTGATGTTGGATTTGACCGCCGCCGAAGCCGCCGGGACGTTTATTGGTGCGTGGGGACTGGCGCAGTCGATTTCTAGGGGTCTTGCTGTGGTGATTGGCGGTACACTTTTGGATATTGGTCGGAGAACTTTGCCCAGTTTAGAATTAGCTTATGGGCTAGTATTTGCCTTAGAAGCAGTGGGAATGGTACTTTCAATTGGGTTCCTCAACCGCGTCAACATTACAGAATTTCAAACAAGTACCAAACAAGCGATCGCATCTGTCTTAGAAAGCGATCTAGACTAATTTTAAAGTCTGAAGTGTGAAGTATGTAGACGCTTTTAGCGGCTTGCCGCAGGCTAGTCTGAAATGATCATTCCCACTTCCTACTCCCTTTCAAGGGCAGGTTTTTAAACCTTCGATAAATAGTTGAGAATATTCTCAATTATGAAACGTAGTTTTAACTGTTCAGACAATAATTTTGGTTTTAAAAGCCCAAAAATTTGTCTAATAAAAAAAGCCTGCCCTTGAAAGCTTCCTACTCCCCACTCCCAACTCCCCACTCCCCACCATTGCAATGAATGATTTTTGGTTAACGGTGCTTGATTTTGCCCAGACTACAACTACCAGGGTGTGCAAACAACTGATGCAAGATTTTGGACAGGTGCAGGCTTTACAAAAAGCGGATGGTAGTTTGGTAACACGCGCCGATAAATGGGCAGATCAAGAAATTCGGGATGCGATCGCCGCTAATTTTTCTGGTTATGGTATTCTCAGCGAAGAATCTGACAAGACCTTTCCGGGGACAGAATGGTGTTGGGTAATTGATCCTTTAGATGGGACAACGAATTTTACCCGTGGTATTCCAATTTGGTCGATTTCTTTGGCTTTGCTGTATCAAGGTACGCCTGTTTTTGGGTATATTCACGTACCGCCATTAGGGCAAACTTTTCACGGTTTTTGGCAAGGTACATCTGGGTTAGCAACACCCACTGGCGCATTTCTCAACAATCATCCCATACATACCAGTGCGGATGCTCCCAGCAGTCATCACTTTTTTAACCTTTGTTCCCGCAGTACAGCCGTTATTCAACCAAAATTTCCCTGCAAAATTCGGATGTTGGGTGTGGCGAGTTATAACTTTCTCACCGTTGCGACTGGCGCAGTGTTGGGTGGAATTGAAGCGACACCAAAAGTTTGGGACTTAGCCGGCGCTTGGGTAATTGTGCAAGCGGCTGGTGGGAGTTGGAATTCTCTTAAATCAGAGCCATTTCCATTGATTACAGGAGAAGATTATAGCGATCGCTCTTATCCTACCCTAGTTCTCAGCCGTTCAGAATTGGCGATCGTTTTTGAACCATTTCTCAAAGAGTTGAAAATTTAAGATTCATCAAAACACTGATAGAACAAGCCTAAATCCATCTTTTGGGTTTAGGCTTTTTTGCTTGAACAGGACTTACACACAAATGAATGGGTATAGGGTGTAAGGATCTTGAATAATTACACCCCTACACCCTCACACCCTTATACCCATTCTTAACAAACAACTTTTTTGGGTAATTCCTATTTAATAATCCTGATTGGGTTGAATACCTATTGAAACTTATAAGTTACATAATCTAACCCTGACTCAGTAATTAACCATAGGTGTATGTTATCCAATCTAGAGCTAATCCGTGAGTTCGTAGACCAAAGCATCCAAAAAAAAGACATTTTATTATCTAACCCGGCTTTAACAGCACAAACCGTCTATAAAACTAATCAACTAACAGCAAAGTCTCAAGGCGTGATTGCTACCGCCAATTTAAATCATCCAGCTTCGGAGTTTTTAGTTCAGCCAAATTCATCTTACTGGGAATCAATAAATCAGACATTATTAGATTATAGTTATCTGATTAAAGGTGAGATAGACAATCGCGGTTTTTATCATTATCAATATTGCGAAGTGCCGAAGGGCTATCAGATGCACTGTACTCAATCTGTATTGTTATGGCGTGCTTGGTGGAAATATCGCAAGCAGGTTTTAAGAAGTACTATTCCTTTAGATTTACTCATTCAAAATCGTGATTCTTGGTATCCTATCCGAGATTTAATTATTAGTGATGGGTTACTTTATATCAAAACTTTAGGTAGCGAAATTGCTATTCATTCGGAAGATTTGATAATTTGGTTAAGTAAATTTGAAATTAATTTTTCTCAGGAAAAGACTGAATTTGCTCAGATTGATAAAAATTTAGCAATGCAGAGTTAAACACAAAGTAATTAGAACAGTCTCAACACCTCCCTTGTCCCCCTTGTCCCCCTTGTCCCTCTCATCCCCTTCCCCAATAAGACTGCTATACTAATCACCGGTGAGTACAGTATCTACCAGTAAAGTAGTATGAAAGGACTCTGGCTTGAAAACCAACAACTGCAACTACGCACAGATATTCCAGTTCCAGAACCGCAATTAGGGGAAGCGTTGGTACGGGTTGTGCGGGCGGGAATTTGTAATACTGACCTGGAATTGCAGCGTGGTTACTATCCATATACTGGGATTTTGGGACATGAATTTGTTGGTGTTGTGGAACAAGGCCCAGAGAACTTAATTAATCAACGGGTAGTAGGCGAAATTAACGCCGCCTGTGGTCATTGTCGCTTCTGTCTTCGAGGACAGCCGACGCACTGCGAAAATCGTACAGTACTGGGTATTGTGAACCGTCACGGGGCTTTTGCAGATTATCTGTGTTTACCCGTAAAAAACTTACATCTTGTACCGGATAATGTACCTACAGATATTGCAACTTTTACTGAGCCTCTAGCAGCCGCTTTGGAAATTCAACAGCAAGTGGTTGTTTGTCCCGATGACCGCGTGTTAGTGGTAGGCGATGGTAAACTTGGTCAACTGGTAGCGCAAACACTGGCGTTAACTAACTGTGATTTGTTGGTTGTGGGTCGTCATCTTGAAAAACTGGCGAACTTAGCCGCGAGAGGAATTAAAACGGGTTTAGTTGATGCAGTTCAAGATAAAGCTTTTGATATTGCTGTAGATTGTACAGGTAATCCCGAAGGATTTGCGATCGCTCGTCGTGCTTTACGTCCCCGTGGTACCCTAGTCATGAAAAGTACCTACGCAGGCAACCTCAGTTTAGACGCTTCGTCTTTGGTGGTAGACGAAATCACCCTCATCGGTTCCCGTTGTGGCCCATTCCCCGCAGCACTAGAATTATTAGCAGCAGAAAAAGTAGACGTAAAACCTTTAATTCATGCCCATTATCCCCTGACAGAAGGTCTTACAGCTTTTGCAGCAGCACAACGTCGGGGCGTTTTAAAAGTGTTGTTGGAAATTAGTAAAGTGTGAAGTGTGAAGTATGAAGTATGAAATTGAGAACACCCTCATACCCATAAACCCCTACACCCATACACCTGCACACCCCCACACCCTAATATAAATAAGGATTTGTCTTTGCTTGATAGTCCATACAGTTGATTGCATCTTCTGTATTGGCGACAGAAGGGTGTACTGTACATTTGAGGCGATAGTCATCGGTAAAAAACTGGCACCCAGGACAGGGAATTTGGTGCATTTGTTTGGCTGTGGCGACACTATCTCGTGCTGTACTCCACAAACTCCACGCCACGAGAATCATTAAACCCCATGCTACAACAAAACAAATAGGTACTAAAAATTTTTGCATCCCGTGAATGAGAAATATAATCGCTTCCAACACGGCTATTCCTGAATAAAAATCAACGCTTAAAAGTTATGTTATCGCAGTGCAGAGGGTTAAGTGCTGAGTCCTAAGAAATATTCAAACTCACCAGATTGAAAGTGCTGAGTACTGTACACTGAGCGCAGTCGAAGTGTGAGTGCTGAGTGTGGAGTATAACATTTTTCTCCTGTCCCCTACCCTACTCGCTACTCCCACCCCAGGTTACTATTTTTGACTGCAACTTGATATGAATTTGTGGATTTCTCAGCACTTTGAACTCAGAACTTTTTTAGACTCCAGCGTGACCTAATGCTAAACCAACCACCAGCATTCCCAGCACGAGGAATGGTTGGGCGCTGGCTTGGTATTTCACGTCATTCTTTAAGGGGTCACGCAAAAAGTACATATCCTGGAAAGTGATTTGGGGAATGATTAACAACACCAAGATGGCGGCGTATAAATTCTCATGGATACTGACGAGATAAGCAGCCATAAAGCCTTGGAATAAGTCAATCATCAGGACACAAATCCAGGCGGCGGTGGTGACACCAAACATAACTGGTAGTGATTTTAATCCTAATTGGCGATCGCCTTCGACACTCTTGAAGTCGTTGACAATGGCAATCCCCAATCCAGCCAAGCTGTAAATTAAGGTGAGAACCAAAACTTGCCAATTCAGTTCACCAAACAAAGCATGACCAGCCCACCAAGGTAAAGCAATGTAACTTGCACCTAAAGCATAGTTACCCAGCCAACCATTTTGCTTGAGTTTCAGAGGAGGGGCAGAGTAAATATAAGAAATAAATGAGCCGAAAACTGCCAGTGCTGCAACGGTTGGAAATTCATGACCCGCCCAGATATCCAGCACGTATGCCAAACCAATCCCCGATACTAACAATAGTAAAATCTGGGTTACTACCTGGGGTACAGAAATTGCGCCGGAAGGGATGGGACGGTAAGGTTCATTAATGGCATCAATTTCGCGGTCATAAAAATCATTCATGGTTTGGGTGTAACCAGCCAGCAGCGGCCCCGACAGTAACATACAAGCTGCGGCTTTCAAGACATTTTCTAGAGTCCAGGTATAGTTACCAGAGGAAGCTGCACCGCAAACCACGCCCCAAATTAAAGGAATCCAGGTAATTGGCTTCATCAATTGCAGGCGAATTTTCCAAATGGAAGTTTCTCCTGGCGCTGCGCCTTTCATTCCTAGTAGCTGACGAGTTTTGGCAGTGCGTTCGTTTGTGGCTACTGTTCCTGCTTCACTAGAACTATCTATTACTGAGTCTACCGCCTCAGCCGGATTGGAATTGGGGGGTACGGGAGTTGATTCAGTCATAAGATTATGTATGGGAAAGTATGAAGTATGAAGGATGAAATTTGATAGCGATAACATCAACAGATAATCAAAATCAGATAGAAAAAGGCTTTTAAGCCCATAACCTGTCACCTGTCACCTGCTATCCACTTCATCCTTCATCCTGGTTTAAAAAGAAATAATCAAATAGTTATTTTGGAATTTTGCGCCAGTTACTGATCTACCAGTCAAGGCTGGTGGTAAGAAGATGTTTCGCCGTTGGTCGCCGGCTTCTACTGTGACTTCTGGCCCTACCTGGGTAAGTTTTACCTGTTTTTTATCAAATCCAGGCAAAAATAAGCGTACCTGACGGTTATGGACATCGATTTCTATGGGCTTGGGTACTTGGCTGGCTTGTGCTGCAAAGTTGGGTAAGGCATCTATTAGGGGTTGCCAGTTACCTTGGGTCACATCCGGCACAACATTTACAGATAGCGGTGCAAAATCCGCCGTTAAATCTGCTGTTGTCTGGTCAGCAATTTGGATAACTCCACCTACCGTCAGACCAACTTGTTGTGCGCTTCCCCACAAATAACGAGCAACTGCCACTTCTATGGGGTCATTGGTTGTTACCAAAAAGGCTGCAACTCTTTTGGGGTCAGCCAAAGCCGCTTTACCCTTATCTAAGAAATCGTTGACTTGATTGGTGGGTTGAGCAAAGTTATCTGCTGTCCAATTGATGTTGAAAAAACTGGTAATTAGTGGTTGTATTAATGGCGATTCAGAAATTGTCTTGCCTAAATCGGAGTTGACAAACAACTGTCGAAATCGCCGCACATACCAACTGAGAGATTCTGGCAAACCCAACAGCCGCAAAGTAAAAGAATCACCAGTGCCATCGTAAATAATTGCATCATATTTGCCACTGGCATCATATTCACGGATAGCATTTAAGGCGAGGGCGCTGTCCATTCCTGGCAATGCCACCAGTTCTTGACCGTAAACCTCTTTAAAAATGGGTGTACGGAGGTATTGTGCCTCTAGTTTTTTAAGTTCTTCCCAATTGCGTTCTAAAAGTACAGATGCAGACAACTGTACTGCTTGCAAATTAGGAGCAATTTCTTGAGGGTCAGCCGAGAGTGTAGTTTCTAAGAGGATAGGTAAAACTGGTTCTGCCAATCCTGCTAGAAGTACACGTTTACCTTGACTTGCCAATAGTTTAGCTGCGGCGATCGCAACTTTGCTACGTGCGATGCCGCCTTTGCCCAAAAATGTCAATATTAGGGACATTTCGTGATTTCCAATTACCGCCTGTTGTTTCCACTCCAACTTAGCATTAGGCAAATACTCTTAGCTTCCGCCTTGAGTTTGTCCTAGCTACACAGGTTTGATTTCGTCTTCAAAAAACCAAGTGGCGCTATTATCTTCAAACTTCACTACTATACCAACGCCGCTACCATCAGTCATTTTGTAGCCTTCGATAACGCCGACTTTACCAAGTTTTTGAGCAATTGAGCTAGATACGCGATCGCGTAGACGATACACCTTAACCTTTTGTCCGATTTCCATGCTGCCTGATTACAATGCAATAAACCAAGTCTCAGTTTAGCGGAATCTGGGACTTATCTGTCACTTCGTTCCACTCCAAATTAAAATTAAATCAACACGCAATCAGGTATAAAACCATGTTTGTCACAGCGCAACAGCTAGAACAACAAATGCCCGATGCAACTCGGTTGTTGAGTGATGAGCCGGAAATGGAAACTTCGTTGCATTATGCACAGCTATTACTGTTAGTTACTTGTTTAGAATGGCTGTGGCGTGACCAAAATGACTATTTTATTGGTGCAAACCTGACAATATACTTTAGTCGTCAGCAATTACGAAATCGAGATTTTCGTGGCCCAGACTTTTTTTTAGTGAAGGATACAGAAAAGCGCCCCCGCAATTCTTGGGTAGTTTGGGAAGAAGATGGTCGTTATCCTGATTTGATTATTGAATTACTCTCGGAAAGCACAGCTAACATTGATCGGAATTTAAAGAAAAGTCTCTATGAAAACCGATTTCACACACCTGAGTATTTTTGGTTTTCACCCGAAAGTCTAGAATTTGCTGGTTTTGAGTTGATTGGCAATAAATATCAACAAATCGAGCCTGATGGGCGTGGCTGGTGTTGGAGTGAGGTACTTGGTCTGTATTTAGGTGTAGAAAATGCTAAACTCCGTTACTTTACTCCTGAAGGGGACTTAGTGCCAACACCAGAAGAGGCGGCGCTAAACCTGCAACAGCAAGCAATTGCAGCATATCAACAGGCAGTTGAGGCACAGCAACAAGCAGTCGAGGCACAGCAACAGGCAGTCGAGGCACAGCAACAAGCAGTTGAGGCACAGCAACAAGCAGTCGAGGTACAGCAGCAGTTATCTGATACTGAATTAAGATTGCAACAAGAACAGGAGCGATCGCAACGCTTGGCAGAATATTTGCGTTCTCTGGGTGTTGACCCAGACACTATGACTTGAGGTAGCAGCAATGTATCAAACTGACCCGCCCCGTCCGCCACAAGGAACCATGCCAACAATGTATGATTTACCCAGTGAATTAATTGGGGAATCAGGGTTGCCAGACGAATTTCATTGTATGCAAGCAGATTTACTAACTGAAACTTGTCAACCTGCTAACTATTCATCAGCAGAAATTTTACTGGCGAGTGACTTAAACCTTTACTATGACCCCCGCCATCCATTGTGGTACAAACGTCCTGATTGGTACATGGTTTTAGGAGTACCGACAGCAGAACAACAGCAAGAATTACGTTTAAGTTACGTTATATGGCAAGAGGGTGTTGCACCATATTTAGTAGTTGAATTACTTTCCCCAGGTACAGAACAAGAAGATTTGGGACAAACACTGCGGGAAGCCAACAAACCCCCGACTAAATGGGAAGTTTATGAGCGAATGTTGCGCGTTCCTTATTATGTTGTCTATGACCGCTACGAAAACAATTTGCGGGTTTTTCAGCTTAATGGTGCTGGTTATAAGTCAATGGCTTTAACAGATAATCAATTTTGGTTGAAAGAGTTAGATTTAGGCTTGGGTCTTTGGCAAGGTACTTATCAACAGACAACGGGTTTATGGTTACGCTGGTATAACACCGCAGGTTGGATACCCACGCTAAAAGAACAAGCCCAACAAGAACGCCAACGGGCTGAACAAGAACGCCAAAGAGCCGAACAAGAACGTCAACGGGCTGATAAACTGGCAGAGTATTTAAGAGCGCAAGGAATTGACCCAGATAATTTAAGTTAAGCTGGTGATTCTCGCTTCCAGGCTGAGAATATGGCATTTTTATCTAAAAATATGGTTGCTGATGACGATGAGGGATTAATTGTCTTTCAAAAAGAATGATACAGTCAATTGCAGTTTTGCCCCTCTTATAGTATAAAGTTCGCTAATAACTCTCCCGTAGTGTGTGGTGGTCTGGGAAAATGACAACTGTGTTGAAAGATGATGCAAAGTGGTTACAGGCAAAACGCTACTGGGAATTACTCCATGTATTGGTTAAGCGAAATCTGAAAGTTCGTTATCGAGGCTCTTTTTTAGGAGTGTATTGGTCGCTATTAAACCCACTCATTATGACAGGGTTATATACTGCCATTTTTGGTGCTGCTTTTGCCTCTTATTACAACAACTCAATACTCAACTATGTTTTAGCTGCGTTTACGGGGCTGATTGTAGTTAACTTTTTTTCAGCATCGACATCCCAGGCTTTAAGTAGTGTAGTTGCAAATGGCGCTTTGCTGAATAAAATTCGTTTACCCGTCAGCATCTTTCCAGTGTCCATGATTGCTGCTAATATATTGCAATTTACAATGGGGGCTTTGCCTTTACTAGCATTAATCACTTTAATTTATTCCAAGAATTTGGTGAATGTCCTCGCACTACTGTTTCCATTTCTGTCGCTTGTGTTAGTCTGTACGGGAATTGGCTTTTTAGTCAGTGCGCTGTATGTCTTTTTCAGAGACTTACCCTATTTTTATGAATTAGTTACATTCGTTTTTTGGATGAGTAGTCCTGTTTTTTATCCAGCAGCTATTGTTCCCAAACAAGTTAAGCCATTTTTAGCATTGAATCCCTTTTCACCAATCATTGAAAGTTTACGGCAAATTACCCTATCAGGCAACTTTCCCGATTTAAATTTAATTTGGGGTGCTTTACTTAGTGGCATAATTATTTTGACACTAGGATGGGCGTGTTTCCAAATGTTACGCAATCAATTTATGGATTTGTTATAAGTAGATGGAAGTAATTCGTCTAGATCAAGTTTCGCTTTGGCGACGGACACAAGAAGAGTTTTCTTACGACCTCAAGAAAACTCTGTTATCTGTTTTGGAAGGCAAATACCGTCAGCCAGCCAAAAAACTGGTACTAGACAAAATCGATTTGGTTGTTGACCAAGGAGAAAAAATAGGTATTATCGGAGCGAATGGCTCTGGTAAGTCAACAATGCTAAAAATAATTTGTGGAATTTTGCAACCCACAAGTGGTGCTGTTAGGGTTCGTGGAAAGATTGCGCCTTTGATTGAATTAGGTGCAGGATTTGATCCAGATATTTCTGTAATGGATAATATTAGTCTTTATGGTGTACTGCTGGGTTTTTCTAGAGCCGAAATGAAAGAGCGAACTGGTTCAATTTTAGAGTTTGCTGAATTACAAGACTATGCCTTAGTTCCAGTGAAAGGTTTATCATCAGGTATGGTGGCTAGATTAGGGTTTGCCATTGCCACAGATGTACAACCAGATATATTGATTCTTGACGAGGTTTTGTCTGTAGGTGACGAAAGTTTTAGAAATAAAAGTAAACAGAGAATTAATAACTTTTGGGATGGGAATGCAACTATTTTGGTAGTATCCCATGATTTAAGTTTTATTAAAAGTTCCTGTCAACGAGCTATCTGGTTGAATAAAGGACAAGTTAAATTTTTGGGTAGTGCTGACGAAACGGTAGAGTGTTATTTGCAATCAGTGAACGTGGCAGATGGGCAGATGGATAGATGATATTATATTGATTTAATTTTACAAAGAAGCCCTTATGATTAAAAATTTTGCTAGAATCTTTCAAAGAAAAAAGAAAATCTATAAACTAAGAACTAAAAAACAACACAAAATTTTAGCAATTCTCAGAGTACGCAACGAAGAATTAATTATTGCTGATATATGTCTAAAGTTTTACTAACAAATCATCATCTGATGAATTATGCTGGTTCAGAACTTGTTACTCTTGATCTGGCAAACGAATTTCAACGAACAGGTTGGGATGTAACTGTTGTAACTTTCCGATTGGGTGGTGATGTTGAAAAGCATTTTAGTGAACGAGGTATTAAAGTTATTAATATTTTAAATCAATCCATAGAAGAAAAAGAATTTGATTTAGTATGGAGTCATCATTATCCAGTATTAGTAAAATGCTTAGTCGAAGATTCTGTTAAAACTAAGTTTTTAGTTATCAGTAGTTTGTCACCTTATGAACCTTTAGAAGCAATTCCTTTCTTTCGCTCGCAATCTGATTTAATTTTATGTAATTCAGAGGAAACAAAAAACGAAATTATAAAATCTAATAAAGATGTAAATTTAAATCTTGATAAAATATTTGTATTTAAAAATTCTGTATATTTAGATTGGTTTAATCAAAGTAGAAATAGAAATAGAAATAGTCCTGAATTAAGTAAAGTTGCAATAATTTCTAACCATCCACCAAGAGAAATTTTAGATGCTATAGAGCTTTTAAGATTGAAAAATATAGATGTTGATTTAATAGGAATCTCAGGAATTGCTAAATTAGTTGATATGGATGTGCTTAGTTCTTATGATGCAATCATAACAATAGGTCGAACTGTCCAACACTGCATGGCTTTAGAAATTCCTGTATTTTGTTACGACCATTTTGGTGGGCCTGGTTGGTTAACTCCAGATAATTTTCAGATTGCAGAGTGGTTTAACTATTCAGGCAGATGCTGTTATCAGCGATTTCAGAGTGAACAAATAATGGACAGCTTAATTAACGGCTTTATTGAAAGTAAAAAATATTTAAGCTTTTTTAAAAACTATGCTATTGAAAATTATTCATTAACAAAAAACGTTGAAACAGTACTTACTTGTATAAATATTGATAATAAAATAAATAATGATTATATTAGTTTTAACTCTAAACAAGTTATTGGAAAAATAGGAAAAGCTTATTGGCGTATATTTAATGAACGCGAAATTTTTTCCCAACAACTCCAACATACACAATCTCAACTCCAACATACACAATCTCAACTCCAACATACACAATCTCAACTCCAACATACACAATCTCAACTCCAACATACACAATCTGAATTGGAGCGATCGCAAATTATGATCGCAGCAATGGAAAGTAGTAAATTTTGGCAGATGCGAACAGTATGGTTTAATTTCAGAAATGCGATTGGTTTAGTCAATCCAAATGTTTCTTTCCGTCAAAGTTTATTCTCAGAAGCAAAATATCTGTTGGCTATTTTTCGAGCCAAGGGATTCAGCTACGTATTCTATCAAATACTCAAAAAAATATTCTTCAATTTCAACTATACACTAAACCCTGTTTTAGCATTGCCAGGTGTTCCTCATGCTAATGATATTGACTATCAGAGGTGGTTGAACATAAACTACCCTACTCAAGATGCTTTAAAAAAGATGCCTGCACAGGTAGATTTATTAACTTACAAGCCTGTCATTAGCATTGTTATGCCTGTTTTTAATACGCCTGCAAATTTTTTGCGGGAAGCTATTGATTCCGTCTTAAATCAGGCTTATCCATATTGGGAACTATGTATTGCTGATGATGCTTCCACAGATAATCAAATCAGACAAATTCTTGAAGATTACTCATCAAAAGACTCTCGGATAAAAGTTGTCTTTAGAAATGAAAACGGTCATATTTCGCGTTGTTCTAACTCAGCTTTAGAGCTTGCTACTGGTGAATTCATCAGTTTACTTGATCATGATGATATTCTAACTCCTGATGCCCTATATGAAGTTGCTCTGTTGCTCAATCAGCATCCAGACGCAGATATGATTTATTCTGATGAAGATAAAATGGCTGAAAATGGGAAACTTCAAGATCCATTCTTTAAACCAGATTGGTGTCCTGACTCATTTTTATCTCGAATGTATACCTGTCATCTAGCCACTTACCGACGAGAATTAGTAGAAAAAATTGGTGGTTTTAGAATAGGTTATGAAGGCAGCCAAGATTATGATTTGGTTTTGAGGTTAACAGAAAAAACAACGCGAATTTTTCACATACCCAAAATACTATACCACTGGAGAATTCATCCCCAATCTGCTGCAAGCAAAGCTGATCAAAAGCCTTATGCTGTCATAGCAGCAGAAAAAGCACTAGCAGATGCGCTTGTTAGACGAGGTGAAGATGGACGAGTTACAGAAGCTAAAAGCCTTGCAGGACATCACATAATTCGATACACAATTAAAGACTATAAACTTGTCAGTATTATTATCCCTACAAGAGATTTGGGTAATACTTTAGACAAGTGTCTAACATCTATTTTTGAAAAAACAACTTACCCAAATTACGAAATTATTCTTATAGACAATGGTAGCGAGGAAGAAAATACGTTTAGGATTTTTTCTAAATGGCAACAAAAAGAACCCAACAGATTCCAATGCCATCGTCTAGATATCCCTTTTAACTACTCCAGGATTAATAATTATGCTGTAAATCAAGCCAAGGGAGATTACTTACTGTTTTTGAACAATGACATTGAAGTAATTACACCTGACTGGATAGATGCAATGGTTGAACAAGCTCAAAGACCATCTATAGGAGCTGTTGGAGCCTTACTTTTATATCCCGATCATACCATTCAACATGCTGGCGTAGTTATAGGTATTGGAGGAGTAGCCGGGCATAGTCATAAAAATTATCCCAGCGATTCACCTGGATACTTTGATCAAATTGCAACTGTAAATAATTATTCGGCTATGACAGCCGCTTGTTTAATGTGCCGACGAGAAGTTTTTGAAGCAGTAGAAGGTTTTGAAGAAAAACTTGCAGTTGCGTTTAATGACGTTGACCTATGTTTAAAAATTGTTGAAAAAGGTTACAGAAACATCTATTTGCCACACGTTATGTTATATCACTATGAATCTAAAAGCCGAGGTTACGAAGATACACCGGAAAAGATAGCAAGGTTTCTCCAAGAAACAGAGTATATGCAAAACAAGTGGAAAAAGTTTATTGACAACGATCCCTGTTATAGTATTAACTTGACATCTAAGCATGAAGATTACAGCCTTAAACTAGAATAAGCAACATAATGAATTTAGATTTTATTGCTAATATAAGCTTTTTAAAAAGCTTATATTTTTTACTTAAAGAAGTATCTAAAAACTTCTATGAATCTTAACTAATTTTTCAATATATATGACTGAAATTTGAGTAGAAAATTAAATTATATGAAATCAGAGAGACTTATTAGAATAGCATCTATTATTATATGTATATATATATTCCTTGCCTTTCTTAACTTACCTTCAGGAATAAGAATAGGGCTTGACCCGTCTTGGCAATATGCAATTAGTCGTGCTGCTTTAAATAAACTTTATTTTGGAAAAGATATTATATTTACCTATGGGCCATTGGGTTATTTAATTCATGGTGCTGTACTTGAAAAAAACTTTTATCCGATATTAATATTTCGTATAGCTGTTGAATTAATAACCTTTTGTGTCAGTCTTGCAACAGTTAAAATTCAAAAAAGCAATCTCGACAAATGCTTACTGTCTACTAGTATATTTTTAGCTTACTTATTTGGTTTATCCATTGATTACAAGATAATCTTTGCATTCATAATGGTTTTGTCCTGGAACAATATTATTAACAAAAATAATATTAGAATATGTGCTTTGGGGCTTGGCTCATTATCAGGATTATGTTTACTTACCAAGTTTAACATTGGAGTTTGTACATTAGGAATAACGATTTTGATACTTTTATCCGAGGTCTGGAAAAGTTTCAAAGTTCAATCATATCTATCACAAAGTTTATTTGCTGTTCTAGATGCTATCATAGCAGCATTAACTGTTTCTTTATTATTATTGAACCCAAATTTAGCAGGCAATTTTAGATTGCTTACTGTATGCGTATTTTCTGCCACATTTTTAGGAATTCTATCTTGGTTATTTCAAACAAAAGTAATTTATAAAATAAATCAATCTCATTTATCAGAAAAAGTAATTTATAAAAAAATTGACTTTAAAAATACTTTTTATTTAACATATACATTGGGTATTTTTATAACCAGTATTTATATATCTCCTCAGTTACTAGATTATTTCAGGGGTTCGTTTGAAATTTCTTCTGGCTATTCTAGTGCCATGAGTATAGTTGGCTCGGCTTGGGAGGTAGGATTTGCGATTGTAGGGATTTTAATAATACTTATACTACTAATTCAAATTATACGTCAAAGTCAAGAATATTTAGGTCTGAGTTTGGCTTTAGCTTTTACTTTATGGATGAGTTTTAAACATGGCTATGTGCGCCAAGATGGACATGTTTACATTTTTATACAATCCTTCCTCATAATAGCTGCTATAAGTATCACCAAATTAAGCAATAAGTTTAAAACTTTTAGAAAAATCACATTAATTTATTCAGGAATAATTATTTCTATATATTGTTTTGCAACATCTCCTTTTGGCAATTCTAATGCAAATATCGGCGTAAAAATAGTTAACGATTTTAAACCAATTAATGTTATTAACAAAGTATTAGCTTTAACAAAAACAGAAAATCTACGTCATAACATCAATACAAATAGTAGTTTAGAACTAGCAAAGGTTAAATTCTCTGAAGAGTTATTACAAGTAATCAATAATCAAACAGTAGATATTATACCTTGGGAAATTTCACTCGTTGAATCAAATAATCTTAAATGGAAATCAAGACCTATATTTCAGTCTTACTCTGCCTATACTAAATTCCTTGACACAGCTAACTTTAATAGTATATCAAGTCAGACACCTAGCTACATCATATATGGTTTTAATACTATTGATAACAGACATCCTTTTTTTGATGAGCCATCTACCTTCTCTTACATAGCTTGCAATTATAAATTATCATCTAAATTTAATGAATTGATCAGTTTAAATACATCGGAAGTATCTAATTTGCTATTGCTTGAAAAACGGGATAAAAATATATGCTTATCATCTGTAGAGAGTCAAGAATTAACAATAAAATGGAATGAATCTACGAATATTTCAGACTCATCTCATTTAGTGCGAGCATCTGTAAAATTCAACTACTCATTTTTAGGAAAAATATACAAAATGATATTTAGATCGCCTCCTGTAAAAATTGATATTCTTTTCAAAAATGCTAGTAGCCATTCTTTCAGAATAATTCCAGAAAATTCTGAAAATGGTATAATCATTAGTCACTTACCGTTAAATGATATTCAAGCTCTTTCATTCTTTAAGGGGAAATGGAACCAGCGAGTGAGATCCTTTAAGTTTTCGGCTGTTAATCCTTTTTTGTATAAGAAAAATATTCAAATAAAAATGGATACTTATCAAGTAGATCCATCTATTCAAATTAAAGATAAATCTCTTGATATAACTAACCTGAAAGGAATCAAGTTTCTACAAGAACCCACTGAAGAATATATCGGTTCATTGGACTCTCCCGAAGTTAGCTTTAAAAGAGGAGAAGAAATATATTTATATGGATGGATAGTATCTAAGAGCAATCCTCAACAGGCAGTTTCAATTCTTATAACATATAGCGATGCAAATATTCCTCTAGCAATGACTAAAACAAGTTGGGATAGATACGATGTTGGAGAATTTTATAAAAATCCAAACTATAATCAATCAGGTTGGTCAATATCTTTAGACTCAGATAATATCCCTAAAGATAATCATGTTGTTAAAATTTGGATTTACGATCCCGTGAATAAAGTTGCTAGACGATTTCAAAACCAACAAGACTTAAAACTAAATTATCTTTAATAAATGGCAATTATATTTTGAATTAATATTTTAGTATTTAAGATCTGATTATTTCAGGCTTGTATTTAAGGGGTGAAATCTATTTATGTTCAAAAAATTTTTTTCCTTAAAGATTTTAAAGTTCCTGCTAGGTGGTGGTTTAGCTGCGGCACTAAATTTAGCGTTAATTTTTTTACTAATTGAAAAGTTCAACTTTAATACTCCTTTATTACGAAATATTGCTAATGTATTTTCAATAGAAATTTCTCTGGTATTTAGTTTCTTCATATATAGAATTTGGGTTTGGACTGGCGGAATCTGGAATTTTAAAGAAGTATTTTTACGACAACTACCTCTTTATCATGTTTCTGCTGGTGTAGCGGTGATTGCTCGAATTTTTCTGATATTCCCGCTTTTGGATTGGTTCGGTGTTAACTACGCTATCAATACTTTAATAGGTGTGCTTTTAAGTGCCTCTATTAATTATTTCATTAGTGATAGGTTTGTTTTTAAAAATCCATCTAAAAATAATAACCATCAATCACAAATAATAAACTCATCAGATACATATTATCCCGAATCCTTAGCTCCCGCTTTATCAGGAAATTCAAAAGTCAGGAAGGCTGAACCCCAAAAGTTATCAAAACCTATCAATACTTTATCACTAGTAATTCCAGCTTATAACGAAGAAGATTGTATAGTTCAAACTGTTAATACTATTAGTCAATTCCTGGAACAGGAAAATATAGATTATGAAATTTTAGTTGTGAACGATAACAGTAAGGATAAGACTGAAGAATTATTGCAGCAAATGAATTCTGAAAATATTAGACTGCGATATATAAATAATTATTATCCTAATGGTTTTGGTTTTGCAGTGCGCTGTGGGTTGGAAAATTTTACAGGTGATGCTGTAGCAGTAGTTATGGCAGATAGTTCAGATGCACCAGAAGATATAGTATCTTACTACCATAAACTCCAAGAAGGTTACGATTGTGTTTTTGGTTCTCGCTTTATTAAGGGCGGTAAAGTAATTGACTATCCTAGCCATAAATTATTTATAAATCGTTTAGCAAATTTGTTTGTTCAAATATTATTTGGTCTTAACTTCAATGATACAACTAATGCCTTTAAAATTTATCGCAAAGAGGTGATAGAAGGAATTTCACCATTAATATCTCACCATTTTAACTTAACAGTAGAACTACCTCTTAAGGCAATTGTTAGGGGGTATTCTTATACAACTATTCCTATAACTTGGCGCAACAGAACTACTGGAGTTTCTAAGCTAAAACTCAAAGAAATGGGCAGTCGATATTTGTTTATAGTTCTGTATATTTGGTTAGAAAAGCATTTATCTCGTGGTGATTATCATCTTAATCATAAAAAAACTGTTGTTAAATCAAAGGCTTAAAATAAATGTCAGACAGGATTTTAATTTTAGGAGGAGCAGGTTTTGTTGGTAGTTCTTTGGCAATTAGTTTAAAAAAGCAAAATCCTCAGTGGAAAGTTATATGTTTTGATAATTTACGCAGACGGGGTTCAGAATTAAACCTTCCTCGATTCAAACAATTGGGTATTGAGTTTATTCATGGGGATATTCGTTCGGCTAGCGATTTAGAACCCACAAATTTTCAGGTCGGTACTATTATTGACTGTTCTGCTGAACCTTCCGTACTAGCAGGATTTTCCTCTCCGCAATATGTCTTACAAACGAATTTAGTAGGAACTATCAATGTTTTAGAACTAGCTAGACAAATTCAAGCTAGGTTATTATTTTTATCCACTAGCCGTATTTATCCTATTGAAAAACTGAAGTCACTTAATTTAATAGAATTGGCAACCCGCTTCAACATTGCATCGCAACAAACAATACCTGGAGTGTCTGAATTTGGGATTGCAGAAGAATTCACACTCCAAGGCCACCGCTCTTTATATGGTACAACTAAACTTGCTTCGGAAATGTTGATTGAAGAGTATAGACAGGCTTATGGTATTCAGGCAATAGTTAACCGTTGTGGCGTAATTACAGGCCCTTGGCAAATGGGTAAAGTTGATCAAGGTGTTTTTGTGTTGTGGCTGGCTGCACACTATTTTGAAAAATCTTTAAGTTATATAGGCTATGGCGGTACAGGTAAACAAGTTAGAGATTTATTACATATTGATGATTTATTAACCTTGATTGATTACCAATTAGAAAATTTCTCGGACTTAGACGGAGATGTTTTAAATGTTGGTGGAGGTGTAGAAAACAGCTTGTCTTTGTTAGAGACTACTAAACTATGCGAAGCAATTACTGGTAAATCTATTTTGATCAAATCAGAAGCAACAGCTAGACAAGGTGACATACCTATATATATTACAGATGCTTCTAAAATAATGGCTAAGACTGGATGGAGAGCAATTAGGAATCCAGAACAAACTCTGCAAGATATTTATAGTTGGATTCTTGAGAATGAAACAATTCTCAAACCCATTTTATCTTAAGATGTTTATTATAATTTGACTTGAATCAATATACTATGCCTACGGTTGTAATTACTGGTTCCTCTGGTCTGATTGGTTCGGAATCTGTTCACTTTTTTGCCCAACATGGTTTTCATGTTGTAGGTATTGATAATAATATGCGGGCAGTATTTTTTGGTGAATCTGCTTCTACAGACTGGAATCGTCGCATCTTGGAAGATAAATATGGTAATAACTATCGTCACTATGATATTGATATTCGAGATCGCTCCGCAGTAGAAAACCTGTTTCAAGAACATTCTTCTGATATTGCTCTGATTATCCATACAGCAGCACAACCATCGCATGACTGGGCTGCTAAAGATCCACATACAGATTTTACAGTCAATGCTAATGGTACTTTGGTACTACTAGAAGCTACTCGGCAATATTGCCCAGAAGCAACTTTTATATTTACTTCAACCAACAAAGTTTATGGCGATACTCCTAATTATTTGCCATTACAAGAATTAGAAAATCGCTGGGAAATTGCAGCAGATCATCAGTATTTGGAAGGAATTGATGAATCAATGTCAATTGATAATTCTAAACATTCCTTATTTGGTGTTTCTAAAGTTGCAGCAGATGTATTAGTTCAAGAATATGGCAAATACTTTGGGATGAAGACTGCTAGCTTTAGAGGCGGTTGTCTAACTGGCCCTAATCATTCTGGCGCTCAGTTACATGGGTTTCTAGCGTACTTAATGAAATGTACTATTTCTAATGAAACTTACACAATATTTGGCTACAAAGGTAAACAGGTCAGAGATAATATTCACAGTTATGATTTAGTAAACGCTTTTTACCACTTTTATCAAAATCCTCAGTGTGGAGAGGTATACAATATCGGTGGTTCTCGGCATAGTAATTGCTCTATGTTAGAAGCAATCTCAATTTGTGAGAATATCGTAGGCAAAAAGTTGCAATATACTTATACAGAACAGAATCGCTCTGGTGATCACATTTGGTATATTTCAGATGTGAGAAAATTTCGCCTTCACTATCCAAACTGGGAATACAAGTATAACCTTGAACAGATATTAGAAGAAATTTATTATGCTCAGGTATCTCGAAAAGCCAGTTAATTTTAAGTGATAAAATAATCACATCAAAACATCCTCTTACCCAAAATCCGTGAAGGACACCGATACAACAATACCTGAGATATTACTAATAGAACCGCAAGTATTCTCCGACTCACGCGGCTTTTTTTTTGAATCGTATAACCAGCAAAAATTTACTGATAAACTTGATCATCCTTTTAACTTTGTGCAGGATAACCATTCTTTTTCTAAAAAAAATGTGTTACGCGGACTTCATTACCAAATAATCCAACCACAAGGTAAATTAGTGCGGGCTATTGTTGGTAGTATTTTTGATGTAGCTGTAGATGTTCGCAAAAGTTCACCTACCTTTGGACAATGGGTAGGATATGAACTCAGCGCCGAAAATAAACGCCAATTGTGGATACCACCAGGCTTTGCTCATGGTTTTTTGGTACTTTCGGAAGTGGCGGAGGTGCTTTACAAAACTACAGATTACTATGCACCCCAAGGCGATCGCACTATTCTATGGAATGATCCAGATTTAGCTATAGACTGGCCTATCCAAGAACCACCAATATTATCAGCTAAAGATAGCAACGGTCAGGCATTTAAAAGTGCAGAAATCTATGAATGATTCAATCTGACTGCTGGGTGCCAACTATAAAGGAGGTCAATAACTACACAAATCTCGCTCCAAAAGACAAAATCATGACTCTTGCATAGCCTGATATAGACCTACTTGACTCAACGCACTGTTGCAAAAGCTATTTTTGAGGTCATCCATGAAAATAGCTTGAGGATAAAACATGAATAAGTATAGGCAAAGTAAATGATGGAGCAATACAAAATAGCAGCTTACATAACAGCTTATGAAGATTCAACAGCAGTAAAAAATTGTATTAATGCAATTTTTAATCAATCTATAGCTGTTGATAAGCTACTAATAGTAGATAACTCCATACAACAACCTTTACTTCATCTTGCAAATCAAGAAAATATTATCGTCAAGTTTCATCCCGAAAATATAGGAATTGGTGCAGGACTAACTTTGGCAATTAAATGGGCAATTGAGGAAGAATATGATTTTTTATGGGCTTTTGATCAGGATAGTGTAGCCCATGAAGATTGTTTAATTAGACTTATAAGTGTTTACAAAACTCTTACTAAGTCTGATTATTTAATTGGGATACTTGCGCCAGCCGCATTTGATCAGAGAAGTAATAAAAGCGTTGATGGAGCAATATTTGATCAATATCACTTTCTTGCTTATAAACCTTTAAGTGAGGAGAAATATTATGAATGCGATTCACCTATTACTTCTGGTTCATTAATCGTTTTGAATGCAGCCAAAACAATCAGTTATCCTCGTGCAGATTTATTCATTGATGGTGTTGACCTTGATTATGGCTTGCGACTAAAACAACAAGGTTTCCATAATCTGATTGTCCCTCAAGCCATCATGTATCACAATTTTGGTAATCCTATTAAAATAAATTTTCTCCAAAAAGAGCGTTACATACAAAAATACTCAGCTTTACGGCACTATTATATCTGTCGTAACCATACTTACTTAGAAACTCGTTATGCTCAAGGCTATTATCGTTTAATAAGTGTCCTATGGCGGATAAAATATATGCTGAGTACTATGTTTTGGATTATGTTTTATGATTTAGAGCATAAATATCTCAAACTCTGGGCTTGTCTATTGGGAACTTATCATGGTTTAAAAGGTCAGCTTGGGAAAACTTGGTCATGATTTAATATGGTTGAGATTTTGCAGGATAGCAACGGTCAGGTATTTAAAAGTGCAGAAGTCTATGAATGATTCAATCTTACTGCTGGGTAGTAACGGTCAAGTCGGTCAAGAACTACAAAAAATCTTGACCCTGCAACACAAAATCATCGCCTCTGCACGCCCTGAAATAGACCTGACTCAACCTGATAGCCTACGCCAAATCATCAGAGATATCCAACCAAAAATTATTATTAACGCTGCGGCTTACACTGCTGTAGATAAAGCCGAAACTGAACCGGAACTAGCTACAGCCGTAAATGCAACAGCAGCCGAAATCATCGCCCAAGAAACTAAAAAACTGGGTTCGTTTTTAATTCATATTTCTACTGATTACGTTTTTGATGGTCAACAAAGTCAGCCATACAAAGAAACTGATGCAACTAACCCATTAAATACTTACGGGAAAACTAAACTTGCAGGAGAAATAGCCATTACCCAAACAACTCCCCATCACATTATTCTCCGCACAGCTTGGGTTTATGGCAGTTTTGGTAAAAGTAACTTTGTCAAAACAATGCTGCGGCTGGGTAAAGAACGACCAGAAATCAAGGTAGTCACAGACCAAATTGGTAGTTCTACCTGGGCGCGAGATATCGCTGGGGTTATCGCCCAAATCATCCCCCAGTTAACACCAGAAATTGCTGGCACTTACCACTACACCAACAGTGGCGTAATTAGCTGGTACGATTTTGCTGTGGCGATTTTAGAAGAAGCCCAACAAATAGGCTTTCCTCTCACAGTGCAGAACATTGTCCCCATTACCACCGCCGAATACCCCACCTTAGCTCGTCGCCCTGCTTATGCTGTACTGGCTTGTGGGAAAATATCACAAGTTCTAGGAACTCACCCACCTTATTGGCGACACAGCCTGAGACTCATGCTCAAAGAATGGCTCTCTAAATCTTGATCATCATGAAAGCACTAATTCTCTCTGGCGGTAAAGGTACACGTCTACGTCCACTCACCTATACAGGCGCAAAACAACTTGTCCCCGTTGCCAATAAGCCAATTCTATGGTATGGAATTGAAGAAATGGTGGCGGCTGGGATTACTGATATTGGAATTATTATCAGCCCAGAAACCGGGAAAGAAGTACAAAACAAAACCGGAGATGGGGAACTGTTTGGAGCGAAGATTACCTACATTTTACAAGACCAGCCAGCCGGGTTAGCTCATGCTGTAGCGATCGCTCGTCCTTTTTTAGCAGATTCACCCTTTATTATGTATCTGGGCGATAACCTGATTCAGCAAGGGGACTTAAGTGATTTTCTCGAAAAATTTACTCAACAACAACCAGATGCGTTAATTCTTTTACGTGAAGTTGTTAATCCTAGTGCTTTTGGTGTAGCTAAGGTTGATGACACAGGCAAAGTCTTACAATTAATTGAAAAGCCGAAAATTCCCCCATCAAATTTAGCCCTAGTAGGTGTTTATTTCTTTTCCCCCATTATTCATCAGGCCATTTCTTTGATTCAGCCTTCCCAACGAGGCGAGTTAGAAATTACTGATGCTATTCAATGTTTAATCAATCAGCAAAAACAAGTTTTAGCCTGCAATTTAGATGGTTGGTGGCTAGACACGGGGAAAAAAGATGATTTATTAGAAGCGAACCGTTTAATTCTAGATACTTATTTAACGACATCTAATTTAGGTGAAGTGGATGAGAAAAGCCAAATTATTGGGCGAGTACAAATAGGCGCTAATTCACAAATTATCAATTCTACAATTCGCGGCCCAGTGATTATTGGTAGCAATTGTTATTTAGAAAATTGCTTTATTGGCCCTTATAGTAGCATTGCTAATAAGACCACCCTCATCGACACTGATTTAGAACATAGTGTAATTTTAGAAGGTGCGAAAATTGCTGGAATTGACCAGAGGATTATTGATAGCGTTATTGGTCAACGTGCAGAATTAACTATTGCTCCCCGCCGTCCTAAAGCTTTACGCTTTTTGATTGGTGATGATTGTCACATTGAACTGACATGATTTACTTTTTAACAGTTAACTATTACTCGACTAATTTGTTAACTAAATTAATTAATTCCTTACCCTCCAGTAATCAGATTAATTATAAATTCATCATTGTCAATAATTCTCCAGATGATTCTGAGATTAGTAACCTAAAACATGAATTTGTACAGATTATTCATGCTGAAACTAATATCGGTTTTGGTCAGGCTTGTAACTTAGGCATAAAATATATTTACCAAGAAAACAAGCAAGCAATTATTTGGATAATTAACCCTGATGCTTATTTACCAGATAATTCCCTAGCACAAGCCAAAATATTTTTTGATTCTCATTCTGAATTATCAATTATTGGCTCTATTATTTATACACCTATTGGTGAAGTCTGGTTTGGTGGTGGTAATTTCACTCCTACTACGGGTGCTATTCTCAGCCAAGACTTGTTAACCAATACAGATAAAGATTATATTACTTGCGATTGGGTTTCTGGCTGTAGTTTAATTATTAATTTAGGCAATTTCTCAGAAATACCTTTATTTGATCCAGCATACTTTCTTTATTATGAAGACTTTGATTTTTGTAGACGCTATGCCCAACAAGGGTATTTGATAGCAGTCACAAAAAAAATTAGTGTCATTCATCAGCCTTCTTCCATTACTAATCGCAATATTTTCCTGAAAATTAAATACAGCACATACAGCTATTTATTAACATTAGAGAAATATACAAATAAAGCAGTACGAATCGTTAGATTAACTCGACTGATTTTGTATGCTTTCCTTTTATTACCTATTAAACCACAAATGGCACTAGGAAAAATTAATGGTGTGTTAATCTATTTAAGGCGATATCTGCCTCAAAGCTAGTGTTATTGTTAAAAGTGGGTCTTGTACAGCAATGCTTAAATGAATAAGAAAGAAAGTTACTTATCCAATCAAATAATTATTAACTTATCGATACTTTTAGCTAAACCAACAGGCATCAGTAACTATGCCCAAAATCTTTTTCCTTATTTAAAATTCCTAAATCCAACCTTATTAACTGCCTACAATTATCCTGAGTTTAGTTGTTATTCTGTACCCAATAATCTTACTCCTGCTGATGGGACAATGGGGCATTTTCGCCGTTTAGTATGGACGCAATTACAGTTACCGAAGATTTATCAAAAGTTGGCATCGCAACTGTTATTTTCGCCTTTACCAGAAGCACCTCTATATAGTAACTGTCGTTTTGTCGTGATGTCTCACGATTTAATCCCGTTGCGTTTTCCTAAACGCTTTTCGCCACTAACACCATATCATCGTTATTATGTTCCGCAAGTTTTGAAGCAAGCACAGCATATTGTATGTAATTCTCAAGCTACGGCTGATGATATTGTTAGTTTTTACAAAATTCCAGCTAGTAAAATTACGCCTATTTCCTTAGCGCACGATCGCACTCATTTTCGCCATCTCAATCTACCAACTCGCAATTACTTTCTCTACATTGGTAGGCAAGACCCTTATAAAAATTTACAACGCCTGATTAGTGCTTTTGCCGCACTCCCAAATCATCAAGATTATGAATTATGGTTAGCAGGGCCAAATGATCCACGTTACACCCCCATTTTGCAGTTACAAGTTGAGGAATTAGGCATCACTCATCAAGTCAAGTTTCTCAATTATGTAGATTATCAAGAATTACCAATCATTATCAATGGTGCGATCGCTCTTGTTTTTCCTAGTCTGTGGGAAGGCTTTGGTTTCCCGGTTCTCGAAGCAATGGCTTGCGGTACACCAGTCATCACCTCGAACCTTTCTTCTTTACCTGAAGTGGCTGGAGATGCAGCAATTTTAGTTAATCCCTACAAAATTACAGAAATTACTGAGGCGATGCAATCGATTGCGACAAATTCAGAATTGCGATCGCATCTTTCAACTCAAGGTATCGCCAGAGCAAATTTATTTAGTTGGGAAAAAACTGGTAATGCAACGGCTGAAGTTTTAGCACGTTATTTGTGAAAATTAGGGAGTGGGGAGTAATAATACTTTGAGCTTATTCTTGAACAACTTCCACCAGTTCCTCAATCATCACATCAAAAGTCCTGGCTAACTTTTGAATGGCGGTAAAATCTACAGTTGCTAATCCTGGAGATCGCGCGTAAGTCCTGAGAGTGCTGTACACTACACCAGAACGGTCTGAGACTTCTTTCAGTGTCCAGCCTTTCTCCGCAGCAAACTCTCGAATCTTGAGGCGAATCATTCCCATAAGTTACTTGACAACTGACTGATATAAATCTTTTAATAATTATACTCTATAAAAAGACCGCCTTCCGGCCTGGAAAACTGAAAGGCGATCGCATTGTTTACAAAAAGCATACCGTAAACACCGATAGGGTTCATTCTACCGAAGTTACAGATATTTTCATGGTATCATCACTTAAGTCCAGGACACTTGTCATCCGTGCATCAAAAATTGTTCATAAATCTTTATGTATTAATTCACTAGCAAGATTTGTGACTGAAGAAGCAATTTGTCTGATGTTTCGCATTGGCTTTGGTGATATACATACAATCGAATGCTGGAGGTATGTAGTTTACATCCATGCAAAGGGTGTGAGTAGGTTTGTGAGTTATGCTGATTTTCCGCCGATTTTGGGCGTAGAACCACCGACACCTGCTGAGTTTGTTAAATGGCGTAGGCGGTGGCGTAAACAACATGACTATGCCTACAGAAAGCACGCGCCTGAATGGTGGACAGAATTTTTTATCAATGAGTTTTGGCAAGCTCTTTCTGAACAGAACTTACAAAGTTGGGGTGAGTTAATCGCTTTAATTAAATTTGCCTTTACAGAAGAAACTTTGCAGGAACTCAGAAAGAGTTATCGCTTAGAAAAATCATTATTAAGCTGATTTATATTTCAAGTAAACATATTTGGTTGAAATAGTCATTAGTTATTTGTATTGCCAAATGACAAATAACTAATGACTATTTCAGACTTGTTGAAGCTGCTCTTGTTAAGGTACAGGAAAGAATAATTAACCGCAGATAAACGCGGATGCACGCAGCGAAAAGTTTGCGCGTCCGGGTTTCCCGGCGCAAAACTTTTCAAGACAGATGGAAACAGATAAATTTGTACCTTAGTAGACTAGGAAACGCGAAAACAGCTATTCAGCAGTTTTATTTGCTGCACGATGAGCGCGTGCTTCGGCTGAAGCCATAACTTCATCAAGATTTTCGAGAATTTCGCCAGGGAAATTTTCTAAAATTCTTGTAGAAATTGCAACTCTACCTTTGCCTTCATCCAAGTCAATAATCACAGCTTTAATTGTTTGACCGACTTGAAAAACTTTTTCGAGAGATTCAATAAATTTTTGGCTGACTTGCTTAATATGTAGCAAGGCACTCGTCCCATTTAAATCAACAAACACTCCGAATGGTTTAATGCCAGTTATCTTACCTTCAACTAGCTGACCAATTTCTAACAAACTGAAATTACTCGAACGAGTGGCTAAACGTTGAGAAAGAATAAGTTTTTTATTGTTGCGGTCTACTTCCAAAAAGCCAGCCGTTAAAGTTTTACCTTTCAGTGCTTCTAAGTTATCACGTTCGGTTAAATGCGATCGCGGAATAAACCCGCGCAAAGATTGAAAATCAACGGTGACACCACCTTTATTTACACCTGTTACCCGAACTTCTACCGTCTGGGAATTTTCTTGCATTTGTACGACTTTTTCCCAGATATGTCGAATTTCTAACTGTCGGCGAGAAAGAGTTACTTGACCTTCGGCATCTTGTTCTCGGATAATCAAAAACTCTAATTCTTCATGTAAAGGCAGTACCTCCGATAAATCGGTAACAGCTCTCAAAGAAGCCTCATCGCGGGGAATATAAGCCGACGACTTGCCACCAATATCAACATAAGCACCATCCGGGTCAAGCTGGAACACTTTACCGTGAACCACCTGGCCTTTTTGAAACTGGTAGTCGTGTTTTTCTAGTGCTTGAGCAAAATCGTCCATTGTAAACGACGAATTGGCTTTTTGAGAAAGTTTCGATTCGGAATTCATGACTAATGAAAATTAATTGTTATTTAGCTATGACCACTGAATTTTGAGGTGGGTCATTTGTCCTTGGTGATTACCAATGAACAATGACCAAGGACAAATGACGTTCAGTTCAATTGACTAAACAATTGTTGTACCTCAATCCAAGCATCAGCAGCAGCTGTTGGATTATAACTGGCACGACGATCGCAAAAAAATCCGTGGTCAGCTCCATCGTAGCGGAAGACACGATGAGGAATTTTGTATTTTTCTAACTCTGCTTCAATTTCTTCGGTTTGTTCTCTGGGAATGCTGGGATCTTCCATCCCAAAAAAGGCGTAGAGTGTGCCGGGAATTTCTGGAGTCCGCGTCAAAGTAGCAGCGCCACCTCCCGGTGTGCTGTTAGTAATCCTCGCACCGTAAAAAGATGCCGTAGCTTTAATATCCGGGAGAGTCGCCGCTAGGTAAGCTACATGACCGCCAAAACAAAAACCAATAGAACCAATGGCGTTTTGTTTGACTTGCGGCAAAGTTTTGAGATAATCAATGGCTGATTGAATATCGCTGAGTAATTGTGATGCTGTGGCTTGCTCCCAAGCGTATTTTCTGCCAACTTCAATATCTTGTGGAGTGTAACCCGTTTCAAAACCGGGAGCGAACCGATCAAACAATGCCGGTGCGATCGCAACATACCCTAACTTGGCAATTCGCTCGGTCACATCTCGAATATGACTATTAACACCAAAAATTTCTTGTAAAACTACAATTCCAGGGTAAGTACCGGGTTCTTGAGGTTGCGCCAAGTAAGCCGAAATTTGCAGATTATTTGGTGAAAGCTTCACCCAGGAAGTGCTGATTGCTAGTTCTGACATAGTTATTTCTCCGAATGCTCCACAGTTATTGGATCTAACCCATGCCAGTATGTTTAAGCTATTCCTAGTAATTAATCAACTGCTCGGTAAATATCAACCAATAATCCCAAATCCTCAAGGTTTATTGTGGAGTCAGCAACTTGAGCTATACTTGGGAGTCCATCAAGAAACATTAAGGTTTTATACTCCTGAAGAGCAACTAGTTCCGACACCCGAAGAAGTTGCACAACAGGAGTTAGAACGTGCAGAACAACAAGCTCATTTCGCCGAACAAGCCAGAGAACTTGCTGAACAATCAAAACAACGTAGCGATCGCCTAGCCGCAAAACTGCGAGAATTAAATATCGATCCAGACGCTATTTAGCAGCTACTAATCTTCCGGTAGCACCCATTTTGGCGGTTCTGTCATCTTTTTACGCAGACGCTCTTCCGCCATAGCCAGCATTTCGTCTAAAGAAGTCTCTTTGATGAATTGTGAGGCTGCTTCTCTAAACTCGATATTGGGGCATTTATCCCCTAAAATACAACCATTGACGCAGGCTTGGGCGCAGTTAATTTTAGGTTCCACAGTCGATTCCTCTCGAAATTAGGGCGTTTTCCTACCCACAAGATAAATTTTACCTGTTGACTTTAAAAGTATTGAGTGCTGAGTTACCAAAATTGAGAATAGGAGCTAGAGGTTAGAGGCTAGTACAACAAGGCAAAAGTCAAAAGTCAAAAGGAAAAAGAAAGAATAGTGATACCACAAGCCTTTTAGCAATTTCTTATGGTCTTTTTATTTACGCCGCACTGTACTAGGGGCTAGAGGTTAAGGCTGACAGGTTTAGGTAGAAAAATAAAAGGTAAAAGGGTGAACTTTGATTTTGGTCATCCTTTTACCTTTTTTATATACCTGATGCTTATTTTATGTTAGCCCTTGCGTCCCTCACTGCGGCAATAAAAAATAATCCTGTTAGTGGAATACTTAATCCTAAGATAATTGCAGTGGTTTCAAAGCCTAAATCTGGCTGTCCATAACTGAGTTCAAACACCGAACCAACGGCGGCGATCGCTGTTATGCAAGACGCACCGAGAAATAAACCGCTTTTTGGAGTTAAATACACTACTAGTCCCCTATGCTACTGGTTTCACGGCTTGATACGAGAAGCCATTTTTAGATAACTCCTGTGCCAAAGTCAAGGAATTTTCTACACGGTCGACAAATACCACACCGTTGAGGTGATCCATCTCGTGTTGAATGCAGCGTCCTAGTAAGTCCCCAGCTTTTAATGTCTTGGGACGGCCATATTCATCTTTGTAAGCAATTTCCACCACTTCAGGACGCTTTACGTCCATATAAATATTCGGAATACTCAAACAGCCTTCTTGAGCAACGCAGATGTCTTTGCTGACTTGTTTAATTACGGGATTAATTAATACCAGTGGCGGATTTGCGGGGTTATCTGGTTCGCAGTCAATTACGATCAGTTGTTTATTAATGCCTACCTGGGGTGCAGCCAAACCAATGCCATCACTGCTGTACATAGTTTGCAACATTTCGCGTACCAGTTGGCGCAGTTCGTCATCAATTTTGGTAATACGTTTAGCTGGTTGACGCAACGCGCGATCGCCCAGATAGTGCAGCTTCAGTGGCGGATTTTTTAACTTTTTTTTCTCAACAGCAATTTCAGAGGGCATGATTATTTCAATGGCTCAATTGTGCAAATTCCAACTAACTTAATTCTATCAATCTGAGTTAGACCTCATGGTGATGCAGCAGAATTCAGAATTATCTGGAGTTGATGGGCGATCACATTTTAGCGAGATAGCTGTGCAAGTCTTTCTGCAAGCCATACCTTAATAATTGATTGACGAGTAACACCCAATCGTTTCGCTTCATAATCTAATGCTTCAATCATCCAGGTTGGAAAATCAACGTTGACTCTTTTCTGTTCATGACCAGGACGCTTGGCTTGGGAAAGGTCTAAAAATTCGGTGATGTCTTCATCCTGATCAAATTTGGCATCAAATTCTGTTGCTTTCATAAATTGCTACCTCTTCTTGTCGTGATCGTCGGACTGAAATAATCCGTACTCTGTTCTCTCGATAGGTAATGATGGCTGACCAGCACTTTTGAGCGATTTTACCGATGACCAGAAATCTTGGTTCGTCTTCTATCCGCGCCGGAATTTCAACTCGATCAGGATCAGCCCAGAGTTCTTGTGCCTCTAGAAAGTTAATTCCGTGCTTTGCTAGGTTTGATTGGCTTTTAGAGTCGTCAAATTCAAATTCCACACCACTCAAAAGGTATAATTTTCATACCTTTATTATACTAATAAAGAGGCAAATTCCCACTTATTCCCAAAAAGCGATCGCACTGGGAATTACTGAGCGTATTTTCGCGTTGAAAAACTAGACAACGACTAGACAGCATTTATAGCTGATTGGTGAAAGAAAGTTGTACATTGCCATCAAGAGCAACTCACAACTAACAGCTAGATATGAACTTCCGTGACGAGTTTAAATTGCTGCTACGCGCCCGTTATCCGTTAATTTACATTCCCACCTACGAAGAAGAACGGGTCGAAGCAGCCATTCGGGAAGAAGCCGCCAATCAAGGTAATCGCCCTGTTTATACTTGGGATTTTGTTGATGGCTATCAAGGAAACCCCAATGATGCCGGTTTTGGGCGACGCAATCCCCTACAAGCTTTGGAATTTTTAGAGAAATTACCAGCTTCAGCACCGGCAGTCATAATTTTACGAGACTACCATCGTTTTTTAGATGATGTGGCGATCGCCCGTAAACTCCGCAATTTTGCCCGACTTTTAAAATCGCAACCAAAAAATATTGTTTTATTGTCGCCGCGCATCGCCATTCCCGACGATTTAACCGAAATTTTAACGGTTGTGGAATTTCCTTTACCCGCCGCGCCGGAAATTAAAACCGAGATAGAACGCTTACTGCAATCTACGGGTAACTCGCTTTCTGGGAAGCTTTTAGATGATTTGGTGCGCTCTTGTCAAGGGCTATCTATGGAACGGATTCGGCGGGTTTTAGCCAGAGCGATCGCTACTCACGGCGAATTACAACCAGAAGATGTAGACTTGGTTTTACAAGAAAAGCGCCAAACCATCCGCCAAACCCAAATTCTTGATTTTTACCCCGCTACCGAGCAAATTTCTGATATTGGCGGATTGGATAACCTCAAAGATTGGCTATTACGGCGTGGTGGTTCATTTACCGAACGGGCGCGTCAGTATGGCTTACCCCATCCCCGTGGTTTACTATTGGTGGGGATTCAAGGAACAGGAAAATCTTTAACAGCCAAAGCGATCGCTCATCACTGGCACTTACCTTTGTTACGCTTAGACGTAGGGCGGTTATTTGGCGGTTTAGTCGGGGAATCAGAGTTACGCACACGCCAAATGATTCAGGTAGCCGAAGCCCTCGCCCCCTGTATTTTGTGGATTGATGAAATAGATAAAGCTTTTTCGGGGCTGGGGAGCAAAGGTGACGCAGGCACGACTAGCCGGGTATTTGGCACTTTTATCACCTGGTTAGCCGAGAAAACCTCACCTGTATTTGTCGTGGCTACTGCCAACGACATTCAAGCCTTACCACCAGAAATGTTGCGAAAAGGGCGATTTGATGAAATTTTCTTTGTTGGTTTACCGTCTCAAGAAGAAAGAAAAGCAATTTTTAACGTTCATTTATCCAGATTGCGCCCCCATAACTTGAAAAGCTATGACATTGATAGGTTAGCTTATGAAACACCTGATTTTTCTGGGGCGGAAATTGAGCAAACTCTGATTGAAGCTATGCACATTGGATTTAGCCAAAACCGTGATTTTAATACCGACGATGTTTTAGAAGCCGCCAGCCAAATCATCCCCTTGGCGCGAACGGCTGTAGAACAAATTCAAAAACTCCAAGAATGGGCGGCGGCTGGGAGAGCGCGTCTCGCCTCAAAACACAGCCCCCTCAGCGATGCCTTTGGCAAGCTACGTTAGAAAGTATGAAGTGTGAAGTCTGAAGTCTGAAATTTTTGAGTCTAAAACTTATGCTATTCAGAGAAGCTACGCACAGCACGGCTACATAACTTCACACTTCATACTTCAGACTTCATACTTGACTATTGACCATTCACCGTTGACCATTGACTATTGACTATTGACTATTAATGTAACTATGCTTTCTGGTCTACTTAAGTTAATACTAGGTTTTATCCTAGCGATCGCTGTTTTATTAGGTACGGGTATGACGGTGGCGCTGTATTTCATCAATCAAACCGCCATACCGCCCAATAAACCGATTTTTGCCAATGATAATCCTTCTTTGAAAAACCAAGCTACCAAAGAACCTAAAAACGATTCTGTCATCACACCTGAACCGGAATCTACTCCAACTCCAACCTCCACACCAACACCCACAAAATCTCCTGAAAAATTACCACCTGGCGCTTATCAAGGACGTGTTACTTGGTCTGAAGGTTTGAGTTTACGTGCCGAACCTAATCAGTCAGCCGAAAAAGTTGGGGGAGTGACTTTCAATCAAAAAATCATTGTTTTAGAAGAAAACCCTGATAAAACTTGGGTGAAGATTCGCACAGAAGGTAGTGACCAAGAAGGTTGGGTAAAAATTGGCAACATTGAACGTACCAACTAAAGTTAGAAATCATCCCCATCTGAACTCACTAATTCTTACTACCTATTTCCTACTCTCTAATCTTTATACTTTTTTAGTAAAAGCCACAGTTATTACTTATAGAAAGTGGTATATTTTTATATATACTGATCACTGTAATTAACATTCAAAAAACTTTATAGATTCTAGTCAATCCAATTAATTTTTAACATCAAAATTTTCCACTTTTGCCGAAAAGCAGTTTGCTCCTTGTGATGTAAACAAATAGCCAAACCCATAACCTTAAAACAAAAGTCCAACAATTTTGGATTTTAGATTTGCGATAGCGTAGCGTTAGCGACGCAGGAGCGTCTTTTAGATTAAATCCAAAATTTAAAATCCAAAATCCAAAATTCTGCGGGGTGGGGCTTGTACCCTAAAGAATCCAAAATCCAAAATCCAAAATCTAAAATTCAGAGGGTCAAGCGAAATACTTTTTTCTTGTACTCAGGGAATTGTCATCAGCCGAAAACTTGGGAAAACATCATGGAAGCCATTGGTTATCTTCATGTCGCCTCAGCCTACGAAGCCTCAGAAAACATAGAGATTGTACCGATAAAATTAGAATTTAAATTTTGGCAGTGGCCTAAACTGTCTAGCCCTGTGGCAATGCGGCTTTTATCTGTAGCACTGACTATCGGAATTTTAAACCTAGCTGACCAAACTTTCGCCCTTCAGCAAGTAGGTAGTCGTGGCACAGCAGTTACAAACATTCAGCAGTGCTTAAAAAATTTAGGTTATTTTAAAGGCACTGTAACTGGCAGATTTGCAAACTTAACTCAACAAGCAGTGAGTAGTTTTCAAAAAGCGCGAGGGCTGGCTGTTGATGGAATTGTGGGTGTGAGGACTCAGCAGGCTTTACAACAATCATGCCAAAGTGGGACTCCCAGTGACAGTAGTAATGGACAATTGCGCTTTGGTAGTAGAGGTACAGCCGTTGCTCAATTACAACAAAATCTCCGCAATTTAGGCTATTTTAACGGCCCCAAAACTGGCTATTTTGGCTCACAAACTCAACAAGCACTCATCCGGTTTCAACAAGCTTCCCGAATTCCGGCTAACGGAGTTTTTGATAGTAGAACAGCCCAAGCACTACAAAGTAATTTAAGTGTTGGCGGGGAATATCCGACTCTGGCGGAAGGTAGCCAAGGCCCAGCAGTCACCAAACTACAACAACGGTTGCGAGACTTGGGCTACTTTAAGATGAATCCCACCGGGAATTTTAGAAGCATCACGAAAAATGCTGTCATTGCCTTTCAACGCAAAGCAGGTTTACCCGCCACTGGGGTTGCAAATACCCAAACTTGGGATGCGCTGTCTAATCCTCCAGTTTCTAGCAAACCCAATACTTCCAGTCAGCAAGTAAGGGATGTACAACAATTACTAAGAGATTTAGGCTACTATTATGGCGATTCGACTGGGACTGTCGGCACGTTAACCAGAAATGCGGTTGTAGAGTTCCAACGCGATAATAAACTCACAGCCGATGGCATTATTGATGCCCAACTTGTAAAAGCGGTGCGCCAAGTCTGGACAGGGAGATATTCTAATCAACCAACTAGGGTAGTTCTCTCAATGGGTGCAAAAGGAGAGAATGTCAAAGCAGTCCAAGGGCGTTTGTCAGAATTAGGATATTTTAACCGCTCATTAGATGGGGTGTTTGGCGAATATACCAAAGCGGCTGTAGTGGAATTTCAAAAGGAATATCGCTTAAATCCTACAGGTAAAGTAGATGCACAAACTTGGAAAGCATTAGGTTTTGATAATTCTGTGGCGCTAAATCGTCCGGTGAGTAGTCGTTATTATGTAGCAGCAGTGCCAATGCAAAATGGCGATACCCTCGACAAAGTGCGTCGCTTTGTTCCCAATGCTTTTCCAGATGTGTCCATGTCAGGAAATTATGTGAATGCTGGGGCATTTAGCGATCGCTCTGTTGCCGAAAATCTCACAAAAATGTTACGCTCCAAAGGCTTAAACGCCAAAGTGCAATTTCTTTAAGACTTCGCTAGTCTAGAATCTAGTCGGTCAGATCCAATACCAGCAAAAGAATGCCAGACTCAGCATTTGTGATCTTTATTATCTTCGGGGTTGTCTGGATATTTATGGGCGCAGTTGCGGTCATTGCGCTTTTCAAGTCGGAAGGACAAAAACTGCGTTTTGATAAATGGGGACTGCTCGTAACTATCCCGATTATCGTCCCAATTGTGATTGTTTTGTTATATCAAGTAATCAGACAATTAATATCTTAGAGACGTTTTAATGCAACGTCTCTAAAATATTATTTACTCAGCACTCTTTAAGATGCCACTTGTGCAGCCGTCCGCGTCCGTCTTCTTCTACCATCGGTAACTTTCATTGTTGCTTCTGGTTCGTCGGGAATTTGCATTAACAAAGTCACAGTTGGTTGACATTGCAATTCTCGCCGAATTGAACGTGCTAATTCTCTTTCTAACGTTCCTTGCAATCCACCCCAGTCTACATCTGCTTGCTCGCTGCCCAAAGCCGCAAATTCTGACCAGCGCACGCCGAGGATTTCTTCAATGCGTTGCTGTACCCATTTTTGGATCAGCGATCGCTCTACACTGGTAACAACACCCCGCAGATGAATTTCTGGCTTGGCCATCAGTTTACCAGTCCAATCAATCGCTGCGGCAATTGTCACAATTCCTTCTTCTGCCATCCGTTGCCGTTCTTGCAGCACCTTGGCACTCACCATACCAGAACTAGAAGTATCTACCAGTTCAATCCCAGATTTCACTTGAGTTCCAACACGGATGGAATTTTCCGTTAGTTCTATAACATCTCCATTCTGGATAATCACCATGTTTTCGGCGGGGATACCCATACTTTGGGCAGTTTCGGAGTGTTTCACTAACATCCGATGTTCGCCGTGAACCGGGACAAAGAACTTGGGACGAGTTAAGGCAATCATCAGTTTTTGGTCTTCTTGACAGCCGTGACCAGAAACGTGAATTCCCTTATCTCTGCCATAGACAACCTTCGCACCTTGCAACATCAACTTATCAATGGTGTTGACAACTGCGATCGTATTGCCGGGAATGGGGTTAGCCGAGAAGACTACAGTATCCCCTTCGCGGATTTTGATGTGGGGATGTTCTTTATTGGCAATGCGGGTCATGGCTGCCATTGTCTCACCTTGAGAACCGGTGGTGAGAATCAACACGTTTTCATCTGGCAGATTGCGAACCATGTGTAGTGGTTGCAGTAAGTTATCTTCACATTTGACATAACCCAAGTTACGGGCATGGGCTATCAAATTCAACATTGAACGCCCCACCACCGTGACTACGCGGTTATGTTTCTGCGCCAGTTGCAAAATCATGTTGATGCGATGCACCGAAGAGGCGAAGGTGGTAACAAACAATCGCCCAGTGGCTTGACTGAATACCCGATCCAAGTTGGGATAAACAGAACGTTCCGAAGGTGTAAAGCCCGGTACTTCTGAGTTGGTGGAATCACTCAACAAGCACAGCACGCCTTTTTCGCCATGTTCTGCCAAGCGTTGCAAGTCGAATTTTTCGCCATCAACTGGGGTATGGTCAAATTTAAAATCCCCTGTGTGAATTACGACACCCAGGGGAGTATGAACAGCAACTGTGAAACTATCCGCGATGGAATGGGTGTTGCGGATGTACTCAACAAAGAAATGTTTACCAATTCGCACGACATCACGGGGCATCACTGAACGCAACTCTGTGCGATCGCGTACACCTGCTTCTTCTAGTTTGCCCTCTAGCATAGCCATTGCCAGTCTTGGCCCATGAATCACCGGGATTTCAAACTGCTTCAAGTGAAAAGCAATGCCACCAATATGGTCTTCATGACCGTGGGTGACGATCATCCCTTTGATTTTGTCACGGTTTTCTCTGAGATATGTCGTATCAGGCAGGACAATATTTACACCGTGCATTGCTTCCGTGGGGAAAGCTAAACCTGCATCTAATAAAACAATTTCATCTTCGTATTCAAAAATACAGGTATTTTTGCCAATTTCATGTAAACCGCCCAAAGGAATAATTTTTAGGGCGGAGTCAGCTTCGTTTTTAGCCATTTTCTCCTTAGTTAGATTGTGGTTTAGTGTTAATAAATTGAAGGTTAGCAAGCTTGTATTAAAGACAACACTGGCTCTCTCTAGGAAAGCAGTCAAATTTCGTTTAGATTTTCAACTTTTGGTGCAATAAAATCGAAATTGTCAATATCTGAGCAGTAATAGCACTGTTTGGAAAAGTGCATCCTGAAAATCTGCCCATTATTCATATATAGATTTGCGGCAAATTGCCAATCATCTACTGCCTAAATTAAATTCAGTTTCTGAAGCACCGCCTCCAGTTTTTGGCTTATTTCCGAGTCAGCATCACATAGTGGCGGACGAGTTGAACCAACCTCCCAACCTTGAAGTTTGAGTGCTTGTTTAATGGGAATGGGGTTTGTAGTGATAAATAAAGCTTTAAATAACGGGAATAGTTGAAGATGAATGTCTCTAGCTTCTGCAATTTTTCCCGCACTAAAAGCTTGAATCATCTGCTGTAGTTGGTTTCCTACCAGATGAGAAGCCACACTGACTACTCCTGTTGCCCCCAGTGCTAACAAGGGCAAGGTAAGGGAATCATCTCCAGCGTAAATCTGAAATTCTTGTGATGTCAAGCGACGGATTTCACTTGCCTGGTCTAAATTACCACTGGCTTCTTTTATTCCAACAATATTATCAATTTCTGCTAATTTGGCAACGGTTTCGGCACTGAGATTTTGACCGGTACGACCAGGAACGTTATATAACAACACGGGGGTTTCAGGGCAAGCTTGGGCAATTGCCTGAAAATGTTGATATAGACCAGCTTGGGGCGGTTTATTGTAATAAGGTACAACTTGTAATGTACCGTGTACTCCTATTTTAGCCGCCTTTTGGGTTGCTGCGATCGCTTCTTTGGTGGAATTGGAACCACATCCTGCTATAACTTTGGCTTTGCCGGACACAGCCTGCAATATTTCCAAAAATAGCTGGTATTCCTCCTCCCAAGTTAGGGTTGGGGATTCTCCTGTTGTACCGCATACCACCAACGTATCTGTTCCGTTGTTAGCTAGATGCGCTGCTAGTTCTGCCGCTACACCATAGTTCACACTACCGTCTGGTTTAAACGGTGTGATCATAGCGGTTAAAACTCTACCAAAATCTCCCACCCTCGTTTTTCTCCTGATTACCTGCTTGGTTTTTGTTATGTTGGTGGTTTTCTATAATGTAATAGCTTATTCGCCAATTACTTTCAAGAGTGATGCACTCATTTGTTTTCTGCCATTAATGTTGAACTGATGACACAAAACTACTGAGAAGCATAAGCTGCTGCTGAGGTGAGCAGATTTTTTTCCACTAATAATTCTGCAATCTGCACGGCGTTTAAAGCTGCACCTTTGCGGATTTGATCACCACAAAGCCACAGTTCTAAGCCACAGGGATGAGATATATCCTGACGAATTCTCCCCACTAACACTTCATCCCGGCCAGTTGCTTCTATGGGCATGGGGAAATGATTTGCCCGCCAATCTTCTACTAGTTTTACCCCTGGCGCATTACTTAAGATTTCTCTGGCGGTATCTGGGCTAAATGGAGTTTCAAATTCTAGGTTAATGGCTTCGGAATGGGCGCGAAGTACGGGAACCCGTACACAAGTGGCACTAATCCTAATTTCTTGGGTGCCAAAAATCTTCCGCGTTTCATTCACCATTTTCATTTCTTCTTCACAGTACCCAAAATCATTGATCGGGGTATTGTGAGGAAATAAGTTAAATGCTAAAGGATAAGGCAGAACTTCTGCAACTGGTTCTTGTCCTTGGAGAATAGCAGCAGCTTGCGTCTTCACTTCTGCCATTGCTTTGGCACCAGCACCACTGGCTGATTGATAGGTGGCGGCAATAATCCGTTTGATCGGTTGGATTTGATGTAAGGGCCAAATTGCCACTGTCATCAAAATTGTTGTGCAGTTGGGATTGGCGATGATGCCTTGATGGGCGGCTGCGGCTTGGGGATTCACTTCCGGCACAACTAAAGGCACTTGGGGGTTCATCCGAAAAGCACTGGAGTTATCAATGACGACTGCGCCTTTTGCAACGGCCACGGGAGCCCATTTTTTCGATGTGGAACCACCAGCACTGGCTAACACTAAATCTACATTTTCCAGAGCGCGATCGCTAACTGGTTCTACTATTAAATCTTCTCCTTTAAATTTAAGCGATCGCCCCGCGCTGCGTTCAGATGCTAGTAATTTTAATTCCGCCAATGGAAAATTTCGGCTTTCTAATAATTCCAGCAACTCTGTACCAACAGCACCAGTCGCACCCAAAATAGCTACACGATATGTTTTAGACAAATGAACTTCCTCCCTTCATTTAAGAGGTGACGAATAATGTTTTGAAATTGAGATTTATGGCAATAGCAATAGCAGATTTTGAATAATTCTTTGGTTCTATTTCAGGTTTTTAATCACAGTAGGTTAATTTTTGGGTTACATATCTTAATAAATAAATGAGAAGTTTACAATTTTTTATAATTACCCAGTGAATTTCCTACCAACTCAAAAAGTATATATCATTTTACAACAAATTACGGCTCAGAAAAAAACCTCTAGTAAATCAGGCTCAACCATAACTATTCTTGAGCAGGACTTACGCACCAAGATTGTCTATGAAGATTGGGTGTAATGGTTTTAGCTCATAGCCCAGCATAAAAGCAGGACTAGTACAGGTCGACGGCAATAGACAGATCACACTCCGACCATACTCAGTGACCATAAAAAATTGCTAAAAGGCTTGTGGTATCACTATTCTTTTTTGCCTTTTCCCTTCTTGCACTAGTCGCTTTACTCAGCACTCTCAAGCCAAGAGGCAGATTATCAATGTACTATGATCCAAGTGGCATTCAGCCAAGCAAGTTTAAACCGGGACTTGTTGGGTAAACAGACCCCACAAGTTTACAGTGAGAGGGTGTATAGATAAATTTATTGTGGTAAAGTGTCAAGTCCTTTGCCATTGGCAGTAAACTGGATATCTACTGAAGGCACTTGCCATTCCTACCTAGAGATATCAAAGCGCATAAGCGTTAAATTGTGGCTTATGTGTTCTTGGAGTTAAAAATACTAAATAGAGACGCAGCATGAAAGTTACCCAGGAGAAACTTCCCGCCAGCCAAATCGGGCTAGAGATAGAGATTACACCAGAAATCACTCAAAAAACCTACGAACAAGTTATTAAAAACTTATCCAGTACTGTTAATATTCCTGGGTTTCGTAAAGGTAAAGTGCCTAGACCGATATTGCTTCAGCGCCTGGGGGTAAGTCGCATTAAAGCCACCGCCTTAGAAGAACTGATTCAAGATGGCATCGAACAAGCGGTTAAACAAGAAGATATTCAAGCAATTGGTCAGCCGCAATTGCGCTCTTCCTTTGAAGACTTGATCAACAATTATGAACCGGGAAAACCCCTGACATTCGTGGTGGCTGTGGATGTAGAACCGGAAGTCACCCTGAACCAGTACACCGGGTTACAAGCCCAAGCAGAAGAAATCAAATATGACCCCACCCAGGTAGATAATGTCCTGGAAAAAGAACGCCAACAAATGGCAACACTCATTCCAGTCGAAGGTAGAGCCGCCCAAATTGGTGATGTGGCTGTTGTCGATTTTCAAGGGGTGATAGCTAAAGCTGAAGGCGATGATCCTGATGCGGAACCAACACCAATTCCTGGCGGTGATGCGACTGATTTCCAAGTCGAGTTACAGGAAGATAAATTTATCCCTGGTTTTGTCACAGGTATAGTCGGGATGAACCCTGGGGAAACCAAGGAAATCTCCGCCCAGTTTCCAGATCCTTATGTCAACGAAGAATTAGCAGGCAAACCAGCAATTTTTACAGTCACCCTCAAGGAATTGAAGGAAAAAGAACTGCCAGAATTAGACGATGATTTTGCTCAAGAAGTCAGCGATTTTGAAACCTTAGAAGAACTGCGGAAATCTTTAGAAGATCGGTATCAAAAAGAAGCTGAAGATAAAACTAAAACCAACAAGCAAGAAGCACTACTGGCAGAACTACTGAAGCACGTAGAAATTGACTTGCCAGGAACCTTGATTGAGCAAGAAGTTGATGCAATGCTGACTCAAACTGCTATGCGCTTGGCGCAACAGGGTTTGGATGTGAGAAAGCTGTTTACTCAAGATATTATTCCGCAATTGCGGGAGAGGTCTCGCCCAGAGGCAATTGAACGTATCAAACGTTCTTTAGCCCTACGAGAAATCGGCAAACGCGAATCTTTGGTAGTTACCCCAGAAGAACTCCAAGCCAGAGTGACAGAACTTTTAGAGCAGTATGCTGATGAAGATATTGACGAAGAAAAACTCAACTCAATGGTGGAAAATGAACTGCTGAGTGACAAAATTCTCAATTGGCTCTTAGACAACTCATCAGTTGAATTAGTCCCAGAAGGCACTTTAAGCGCCCAAGCAGAACCAGCAGATGAAGCAACTGCACCTGAGACTGAGGAAAGCAACAGTGAAGCTACGGCAGAATCAGCAGTAGAAGGTTAGGGGTGTAAGGGTGCAGGGGTGCAGGGTGCAGGGAGAAAATGACTCAGCACTCAGCACTCAACACTCAGCACTTCCCTTCGGCTATCTCTACTTTTGGGCGATCGCAGTTCTGTTTTGGGTAGATTAGGCTAGGGTAGTAAGTATCTGGTTCGAGTGTGAAAAATTATTACTCAGCACTCAGTCGTCAACATTTAAGGGAGGCTTAAGATTGCTGGAATTTTAGACAAAATTCTTTACCTGTAACGACCTGAGCTTGATACTGTGTTACACGAGAAAAATCTGGATGAGGCATAATGGTTAACACATAGCTCAAATCAAAATCTCATCCGTGAAAAAAGCAGCGATCGCTGCCTTAAGCTAAGTCCTATTAATTCTCAGATATTCTCCTATGCTTTTATCGCAGTCGGGAAATTACCCCATCATCAGTTCCAGCCACCTGGCTATTAACTCCCATTTGAATGGCCCTAACAGCATTGTGCCAACTGTGGTAGAGCAGTCAGGGATGGGAGAAAGAGCATTTGATATCTACTCCCGCCTGTTACGAGAGCGGATTATTTTTTTAGGAACAGCCATCGATGATACCGTTGCTAATTCCATCGTGGCGCAGTTGCTGTTCCTAGATTCCGAAGACCCAGAAAAAGACATTCAACTGTACATAAATTCTCCTGGCGGTTCCGTCTACGCAGGAATGGCAATTTATGATACAATCCAACAAATCCGCCCTGATGTGGTTACGATCTGTTTTGGATTAGCTGCAAGCATGGGGGCATTTTTGTTAGCTGCTGGAACCGCAGGTAAGCGTATGTCTTTACCTGACTCTCGAATTATGATCCATCAACCCCTAGGTGGCGCTCAAGGTCAAGCCATTGATATAGAAATTCAAGCCAGAGAAATTCTTTATATCAAGGCACAGTTGAATCAGTTATTGGCTCATCATACTGGTCAACCTCTAGAGAGAATCGAAGCAGATACAGACCGCGACTTTTTCATGTCGGCAGAAGAAGCTAAAAATTACGGTTTGATTGATCAGGTAATCTCCCGACAAAATCTTCCCACAGCTGGGGAAAACGTCACCATTCTGAAATAAGAGGCTGGTATGTCTAAGTACGACTCCCATTTAAAATGTTCGTTTTGTGGCAAGTCTCAAGAGCAGGTGCGTAAGTTGATCGCAGGGCCGGGAGTTTACATCTGCGACGAGTGCGTTGACTTGTGTAATGAAATACTAGATGAGGAGTTACTGGACACCAATGGTGTAGCGCCACAACCAGCACCAAAGTCTGAAGTGCCTCAAAAACGGCGGAACCGTTCTGCTAATCTCTCGTTTAATCAGATACCAAAACCCAGAGAGATTAAAAAATATCTCGATGAGCATGTCATTGGCCAAGAGGAAGCTAAAAAAGTTTTATCAGTCGCAGTTTACAACCACTACAAGCGGCTGGCAATCTTGCAGTCTAAAGGCAGTGGCAAAAACGGAGCAGATGACGCAGTAGAGCTACAGAAGTCTAACATTTTGTTAATTGGCCCGACTGGTTGCGGCAAAACCCTGTTAGCACAGACTCTAGCCAAGATTTTAGATGTACCTTTTGCTGTGGCGGATGCTACCACGTTAACAGAAGCGGGCTACGTCGGTGAAGATGTCGAAAATATCTTGCTGCGCCTGTTGCAAGTAGCAGACTTGGATGTAGAAGAAGCACAACGCGGGATTATCTACATCGATGAAATTGATAAAATTGCCCGCAAGAGTGAAAACCCATCAATTACACGAGATGTTTCTGGTGAAGGCGTACAACAAGCATTACTGAAAATGCTAGAAGGTACGATCGCCAATGTACCACCACAAGGAGGACGTAAACATCCGTATCAAGACTGCATCCAAATTGATACCAGTAATATTCTATTTGTCTGTGGTGGCGCTTTCGTTGGCTTAGAAAAAGTGGTAGAGCAAAGAGCCGGTAAAAAGTCAATCGGTTTTGTACAGCCAGGAGAAGGCCAATCAAAAGAAAAACGCGCCGCCGATGTGTTGCACAACCTGGAACCAGATGATTTGGTAAAATTTGGCATGATTCCAGAGTTTATTGGTCGAATACCAATGGTGGCGGTGGTTGATCCTCTGGATGAAGAAGCACTAATGGCGATTTTGACTCAACCGCGCAGTGCTTTGGTGAAACAATACCAAAAACTGCTGAAGATGGATAACGTCCAATTAGATTTTAAACAAGATGCCTTGCGAGCGATCGCTCAAGAAGCCTACCGCCGCAAAACGGGTGCAAGAGCATTGCGGGGTATTGTAGAAGAACTCATGCTAGATGTAATGTACGAGTTACCATCTCGTAAAGACGTGACTCGCTGCACAGTAACGCGAGAAATGGTCGAAAAACGCTCTACCGCCGAACTAATAGTACATCCATCTTCACTACCAAAACCAGAATCAGCGTAAATTAGTGCTAAGTGTTGGGTTTTAAGTGCTGAGTATTGATTAAAGTTAGGAAAGAGGAGTTTTGAGTGAGGAATTAATTACAAACTCAAAACTCCTAACTTTTATCTCCTAAATGCTAACTCTCAAACATGCCTTATATTGCTGTTCGTGGCGTTGAACATTACTACGAGTGGGTGAAACAATCATCTGCTGCTGTGAACAAACCTGTGATGGTATTCGTTCACGGTTGGGCTGGTTCAGCTAGGTATTGGAAAAGCACTGCGGAAGCTTTATCAGACCAATTTGATTGTTTACTCTATGATATGCGCGGGTTTGGGCGTTCTGGTGGGAAACCAACTCTAGTCCCAGCTAGTGAGTCTGTTGCTAATTCTGTGTCTAGTCAAGAAATATCAGCCGCAATTCAAGAGTTAACTTATGAATTGGAAGAATATGCTGATGATTTAGCGGTACTTTTAGATGAGTTGCATCTTGGACATGTTTACATCAATGCTCATTCAATGGGTGCGTCCGTTGCAACATTATTTTTTAACCGCTATCCCCACAAGGTAGAGCGAGGAATTTTAACTTGTAGTGGGATTTTTGAATATGATGAAAAAGCTTTTACAGCCTTTCATAAATTTGGCGGTTATGTAGTTAAATTCCGTCCCAAATGGTTAGGTAAAATTCCATTTGTTGACCGGATGTTTATGGCGAGATTTTTACATCGTTCCATACCAAAAGCTGAACGTCAGGCTTTTCTACAAGATTTTTTAGATGCAGATTATGATGCTGCTTTAGGCACAATTTTTACTTCTGTTAGTAAAGCACAATCGGAATTGATGCCGCAAGAATTTGCTCAATTAACAGTGCCAACGCTGCTAATTGCAGGTGAATATGACCAGATTATTCCCGCCGCAATGGGAAAACAAGCCGCAGCCATGAATGACCAAGTTGAGTTTGTGTTGATTCCTAATACAGCACATTTCCCAATGTTGGAAGATGCGCCGACTTACTTACGACGGGTGCGAGAGTTTTTGCAAGTTCCTTCTATTGTATAAATGTAGAGGTTGTAACTATGGCTCAAGCCTTACCTAGAGTAGTAACATTTGCGGAATTTGCTGCGTGGCGACCCGAAGGGGGGCGTTACGAATTGCATAATGGAGTGATTGTGGAAATGGCACAACCGCTTGGAGGTCATGAAGGAGTTGTGGGTTTTTTAGTTGAAGAGGTTGTGCCAGAATACAAACGGCTAAAATTACCGTACTTCTTACCAAAAACCGCGCTAGTCAAACCACCTGACAACGAATCAGGTTACTCCCCTGATATTTTGTTATTAAATCGGAAAAATCTGGTTCACGAACCACTGTGGAAAAAAGAATCAACCGTGATGGACGGTGCATCCATACCCTTGATTATTGAGATTGTCAGTACTAACTGGCGTGACGATTATCATAAAAAGTTTGCAGACTATGAAATTATCGGTGTATCTGAGTACTGGATTGTAGATTATGCCGCGTTAGGGGGACGAGAATTTATCGGTAATCCTAAAGAACCTACGATTTTTATCTGCGAACTGGTCGATGGAGAATACGTAAAAAGAATGTTCCGTGGTAATGATGTGATTGTTTCGCCTTCTTTCCCCAACCTTAACTTTACTGCACAACAGGTTTTTGATGCGGCTCTGACAGAGGAAGAGTAATTTTAAATTTGCGGGAAAATTAAAGAGCGATCGCCTGATGATTGGAGATGGTAAACTATGGGCGATCGCTTGAATTATACTTAACTTCAGTTTAATGTTATTTAATTGAGTCTATCTAATGTATTTGTCTCTTGCTCCTTATTATTTAAAGCAGCTTTCACCTTCTCGGTAATTTTGAACTCCTCTTGTGGAGATAGTTTTTCTGAGTCAGACTTATCGTTAATTCTTGCAGCTTTAATACGTTCGATAGAATCAAGTAAGTCACTTAGTTCGAGAATCTTCTTGCCTTTTCGAGCAGCTCTCATAGCTGCATCAATGACTGCATTTTTAATATCTCTACCACAAACATCTTCAACTTCCGCAAGTCGTTCAGAAGTCACATCTGTAGCTAATGGTAGTTGTGTAGGTAAATGTCTTTTCCAAATCTCTTGACGACAAGACTTATCTGGTAAAGGAAAATTGATATTGCGTACTCTAGTTTCAAATGCCTTGTCGTAGTTTTCGACGAGATTCGTGGAAAAAATCACAACCCCGCGAAATTTCTCCAAACAGATAAGTAATTGACTACGCATCGAATTGATAGCTTGCTCTGAACCTTGGGTAACATTAAGCTAGCCTTTTGGAAAGCAAGGAATCAGCTTCATCAATGAATAGTAAAGCATTATCTCGTTCTGCTGCCAAAAATATCGCTAGTTTTAGTTTTAAACGCAGAGGCTTGCTAAGGTCAACGTATAGGCGCTTCGCCTTCCCGAAGGGTAGGTACGCAGAGTCTTTAGTCCAGATATTAATCGTATACAGAATAATTGCTAATATTTACCCTCAATGTCCTACGATAACTTATGTAAACTACTATCAGAAAAATATCCAGACAGCTTCGCTACTTGGGTAATGGGTGGAGAACAAACTTCCGCAGAAGTATTAAAAACAGAATTGAGTATAGAGCCAATTCGAGCAGACTATGTAACATTTATGCGGTTACAAGGACGAATTCTCCATTTGGAATTTCAAACAAAAATAGAATCTGAGCCACCATTACCTCTGCGAATGCTGGATTATTGGGTGAGACTATATCGTTTGTATCGATTACCAATTACACAAGTAGTAGTGTTGCTTTTACCACCAGCAGTAGGAACGATAATTGAAACATGCTTTGAGTTAGAGTCTACACGCCATGAGTATCAGGTAATTAAGATGTGGGAGCAAGACCCAACAGAATTACTTAAGGATATAGCTTTGTTACCTTTAGCACCACTAGCAGCTACAACAAAACCGGAAGCTTTATTACAAAAAGTTGCTCAAAGAGTTACTCAACTTGAGCCAGAACAGCGACGAGAGGTATCTGGCTATGTTCAAATCTTAGCTGGGTTAAAATTTGAGAAGAATTTGATTCAGCAAATGTTTCGGGAGGGTATGATGCGCGAATCTGTGATTTATCAAGAGATCCTTCAGGAAGGCCTTCAAGAAGGTCGTCAGGAAGGACTTCAGGAAGGTAGACTGGAAGAGGCGCGATCGCTCATCCTGCGACTATTAACTCGTCAAATCGGGGATTTACCACAAACAATGCGATCGCAACTCGATGAACTCTCTGTCAATGAGTTAGAAGCTTTGGGTGAAGCTTTGCTTGATTTTAAACAGTTGACAGATTTAGAGTTCTGGTTATTGAATCGCTAGGGTTGCTTGGGTGCTGTATTTATGACATCAGACTTAATACCTCAATCCTTGCTCTTTCAGAATTGCATCTATCCAAGCTACATTCTCTGCTGAAATTGGAGGTAATGGTTGTTGAGTATAGTCAATTACCAAATCATAGTTACCTTCTTCATATAGCTGATTAATTAATGTTTGTAAATCGAGTAATGGTTCTGTATCCCCTTCACGTAAAGGTAAGAGAAAAGCAGGTATAGGATTTGGTAAATTAAATGGGTATAAATCAGCCTTCGGACGTGTTGTCGCACGACTGACCAAAATTCTATAGTCAGTTTGTAAATTGTTTTGGAGCGGCTGGATTGATTTACCATCCCGCAGTAAATCAATTTCTACCAAATTAGTGTAACTGCCTAAAACCTGTAATCGTTTTTTTATATAGGCATTTCTTCCTTCACCTGGGCGTTTATTTTTTGGCGATAAGATTTCAATTGTGGTGACAACTTCTTGTGTTGTTATATCTCGTACTTCTAAGTAGGTTTCTTTGACAGTTTCTGGCATAGCAACATCAACTGTCACAGCTTCAACAGATGGTAATTTTACAGTTAAGGTAGCTGCTTCTGGTGATGATTTTTGTGTTGTACTCTGCACTGAGACATCAGCAATTCCAACTAACAGTGAATCTTCATCAATTGTCTGATAGACTCGCTTTTCTATAGCAACTTTATATTTAGGACGCAATTGAGGATTCAATATGCGGAAAATTGCCGCAATTAATAGATTGTGAACTTCCGACCAAAATAGCGGATTTTCTAAATACGGGTTCATCCCTGGAAATGCTGAAGCCATCGCCACACCTCCAAATAGTTACTATTTTAATTCTTCATTAACTAATTGGTCTGAGCTATTGTATCGGTGTTGCTGATTAACTCAAACCTAACTCGCGTTTTAGTAAGTTAATTGAATCCAACCCAATATAATTTTCTACCTTCATTAATTTTGGTGGTCGAATAATATCTTCAGCCGCCGCTTGTACCGCTAATTGTACTGCCCGGAAACTAGCGACATCACTAATAATAACTTCCGCCCGCTTGACAATTGCCTGAAGTTTATAAGCATCTTTTGGTTGTGAAGTCATCACTAGTAGTTCATCACCACGTAAACCGTGCAGAATAACTTCAGCCGCACGGGCAATGCCTGTACTCAGGCTAACTATGCCTATACAATGATCTTTCGCTAAGTTTTTGACTAGATTCAGTTCTTTACTGTAGTCATAGATATCGAGAGGGATGACTCTGACAGCTTTTGGCGCAGCAATTTGTTCAACCTCACCAATAAAATAGCGACTGGTAACGACTGTAGCCGAGTTAGTTTTATCCAACACAGCTGCTAATTCTTCCATTCTGATTAACTGGATGGGTATTTTCAGAGATTGCTCTAATTCATATACCATCAATTCCCCAGCGCCGATATCTTGAGAAGGGACAGCAACCAGTACTTGGGCGCTACAACGCAAACGCCAATCCATTTCTGCCAAAAATAGCTCGCGGGCTTGACTGAGAGAACAGCCTTGGGCAAGGAGTTGATCAAGAGCTTGCTGTACGACTTTGTATGCTTCGGGGTGTTGTTGGAGAATGGGTGATTGTAATCTACTACCGCCCTCGTGTCCTTGAGCGCGGACATAAATTCCTGAACCTGCCAGACTTTCTACTAAGCCTTCGTCTTCTAGCTGTCGATAAACTTTACTAATAGTGTTGCGGTGTAACCCAGTTTGCATAGCTAATGCCCTTGTGCTGGGCAATTTGTAAGCTGGGGGATATTGGCGAGATGCGATCGCAAACCGGATTTGATTAAATAACTGGGTAGAAGCGGGAATTTCACTGTCTGGCTGAATACGGAATTGAATCATCACCAAAACTCCTGAATCAAGCAACAATCAGCAATTCACTACTGATGCTACTTGTAGTATTTTTTATTTGTAACACTTAAGAGGTAAGATCCGATACAGGACAAGTATAAAGCCATCTCATCTGGATTGGCGCAATATCTACATATCTAAACCAACTACAGTTACTTCCGGTGGGTGTTCCAGGGTAAATTGATAATATATCTCCCTTCGCTCTTGAGGTAAAACGGTTAATTCCCATTCTAAAATTCCCATCTCTCCCAGGGGAATTTGTGGTTGAATGCGAGTGAGGCGAATTTTAATTTGCTCGTTGCGGCTCACAGGTAATTGTTCGGTAATTTTTAAATTAGTTTCTTGATTGAGTAAGTTAGTAATTAATAACCGATAAGCGTAAGTAGTGCGGCGTTGATTGACAATGATTCTTTTATCAACTTGTCGCTCAACTAAGTTACGTTCAATTTTTAAATTTTCATCAATGCCTAAGTTCAAGCTAAATTCTTGTCCTGGCGCAATATTTTCTAATTGAGTTTTACCAACAAAAATACTATCTCGAAAAATATTGGCTTTTCCTGGTAATAAAGTTGCGCCATCAGCACTGTTTTTGACATTAGCTTGTAAATAAGCAAAGCTGACTAAACGCGGCATGGCGACATAATGAAAAACACAAGGATAATCATCATTAAAAATGATATTTTTATGGGGCGCACCGTCACTAGGAATATTGCTACCACCATTGAGTTTAAAAGTCACGACACTACCTTCTTTAGCAACTGTCGCTTTGACATTTTCTGCGGTTATGAAAGCATCATCCTCTAAATCCTCTTCTTCTGGGGAAAACATAGCTTCAGCCGCCGCAGGCGCAGCCGCTATGGTGGGTAATGATGGCCGGGGTAAAACTCGTTGCAATGAGCGCGAATGTAGGGTGTCAATGTACCAAGGTTCTAGTTTTGGTGGTAGAGTGCCTAACCCTGGTTTCGCGGTGGAGAGGGTGAGTGCCACATCTTGCCAATCTTCGCCAGTATTTTGCGTAACTTCTGCCAGATAGCTTAAATTTACCGACTGACTGGCACTATCAACTCGTAAGTCATAAAAGGGAGTCCAGCCAGCACGATTGACAATGTAGGACACTTCTAGTTCAAATTCGCCAGCACCAGCAACTTCAACACCAACCACCAAGTTAAAACTTTCTTTGGGATGGGGTGTTTGAATGTTGTGTAATGTGGCGCGGAGTGCTTGTAGTTGCTTATCTAATTCCTGTTGTTGACTGTGACAATCACCAGATGCGATCGCATATTCACTATACTGGCTGCCCAAAAAATTCAAAAAATCTAAGGTTTCGCTGAGACTGAGATTTTTGCGGGACAAACTTTGAGCAAATGGTTCTTCGGTTTTTTCCCGCAAACCCTCAATAAATTTTGCCTGTAAAGCTAAGGCATCAATTTGCGCCTGAAGATTGCGTTTTTCCGCTTCTATTTGTTGAATTTGGCGGGTTAACTGTGCTAATCGTTCGGCTACTGGTTCTGTAGTGTAAATGCGATCGCTACTCACTCCCAATAAGCTTACTCCTACAGTACCTGCACCGCTCACCCGCACAGAATCAGTTTCGAGAGTGACCGGCAGTGAATTAATCACCAATTCCCTTTCCACCCCTACCAAAGCAACTACACCTCGGCGTGTCACTAAGGCTTGATTACTGTAAACCGTCACGGCTACTACCTGGGTTGGGACTGTTTTTCTCAAAGAAGGAGTTTCCAGGTTTGTCACTGCCAGCTTTCCCCCATATCAAATGACTCTGCTGGTTAATTTTTTAATGGTTCAGGTACTTTCCGTCAAGCAAGTGGAAGATATAGCAGTGGAAGTATGGGTTAGGAGAATTAAAAAGTACAAATGCCAAGAAAGAGTAACAATTTTACCTCCTGCCTGGTTGGTGAGCGACTTGCCTTGAGCGTTCGCGCAGCGTCTCCGTCAGGAGAAGCCGAAAGGAGTCGAACCACTGGTTGGTGAGCGAAGTCGAACCACTGCCTTCTGCTATATCAAACCTCAATCAACAGTGCTGTAAATAGGTAGTTCAGTTTGTTCAACAAATGTTTTAGCAGCATCCAGCAAATACTCATAATAAGTCCGAGCCACAATTGATAACTGTTTTCCTGCCGGATAAACCATATACCAAGCTCGTTTAATCGGGAAGTGCTGCACATCCAAAATACTAAACTCCGAAGCATCTGAGAGTAAAGTATGACGGGATAAAACAGAAATACCTAAACCACCTGCGATCGCTTGTTTAATTGCTTCATTACTCCCCAATTCCAGCTTGACATTTACCTTTACCCCATGTTCTTCTAACAAAGCCTGCACAGCGCGGCGAGTTCCTGAACCGGGTTCACGCATAATAAAAGGCTCATCGTTTAACTCGTGAATTGGAATATTTTTCTCTTTGGCTAGACGATGATTTACTGGTGCAAAAACTACCAAAGGATTGTCTAAAAACGGCTCACAATTCACATCCAAATGTTCTGGAACCTGACTCATAATGTACAAATCATCCAGATTATTCATCATCCGATCAATAATTTTTTCGTGATTTGTGACTTGCAGCGAAATATCAATTCCTGGGTAACGCTGACAAAATGGCCCCAACAAACGCGGAATAAAATACTTAGCTGTGGTAATGACTGCTAAACGTAATTGCCCTTGCTTTAGCCCTTTTAAATCCGCAACTTTCATCTCAAACTGAGCAATAGTCTCAAAAATCTGCCTGCAAGTGGCAAACAGTTCTCTACCCGCCTCTGTCAAATACAAACGTTTCCCCACCTGCTCAAACAAGGGCAACCCTACAGATTTTGTCAATTGCTTAATTTGCATAGAGACAGTAGGTTGAGTCAGAAATAATTCTTCCGCAGCACGAGTAAAGCTACCATGCCGAGCCGCCGCTTCAAATACCTTCAACTGGTGTAGCGTCGCTTGGTTCAAGGGTGATTCTCCTCTAATAGCGATCTATAGATATAAAACTAGTATCACTAAACACCTACCAATCAAGCAGTGTCGCTCATACAAAGTTATGAGTTTTAGTATAGAGAAAAATCTATTTTCGCTATTAAAAGAAAGATATTTGATTTATAGTCCGTAAAAGTTATGATCAAAACAACAAGCGAAGCGTAAGATGCCTTCCAGCCAAGATGAATGCTGAATACTGAATGCTGAGGAGAATTTTCCCACGATTCATCCCTCAAAATTCACAATTCATCATTCATCCTTCCATAATTCTTCAGTAATTTTTGTGGGTAACTTGGCTAAATCAGGCAACTGAAGTACCTCTAACTCAGCAACTTGCTCCTTAATATTCACTGGCATCTGGATGGGTTGGCGTTCTTCTATCCAACAACTTGCCACAGGTAAAGTTTGTTCCAACTCATCCAAAGGCCTCGGAATCACCATCACTGCATTCAATTCCCCAATCCGTTCTGCCTCGTACATTCCCGCTTCCACTGCGACTGCGACATTAGCCACAGAACCACGAATAATAGCTGTACACAAACCCGCACCGATTTTTTCATACGCTGCCAACTGCACATCAGCCGATTTCAACATGGCATCGCAAGCTCCTACCATCGCCGGAAAACCCCGCGTTTCCACTAATCCAATCGCTAAATTACTCAAACGACTGTAGCTTCCTTCCTCCATGTATTTACTTAATCTATTTGTAATCGGCAATACTACATCTAGATTGGGAAACGGGCGAGGAATTACCAAACTAGAAACCAACTGACCAAACTGTTCAGCAGTTTGTACACCTGATTCTACTGCCAGGCGGACATCAGCAATACCACCCCGTACAATTGCTGTACAGTGACCACTGCCAATTTTTTCATATCCCACTAGGTGAACCCCAGCAGATTTTAACATCATATCAGCCGTGCCAACTATGGCTGGAAAGCTGAGGGTAGATACCAAGCCCAAGGCAGTATCCTTGAGGTTATCTCTATCTCGTCGACGTGATGCTGCCCGAACAGTACTAAGGGACTGTTGATTATATGTGTCCATGTGAATTCTCCAGGATACTCACAGTCTATGCTAAAGGTAAGCGAAAGGCTGAAGAATCAAGAATAAAAGATGAAAGCGGTCTTTTTCATCCTTCATAATCCATACTTCATAACTTTAGGGGACAACTTACAATTAACACTTATTCAGGCGGTTCGTCAGACTTAGGATTGTTCAAGGATTGCCTATGGGGAAACAATGTTGTTAATAGCCTGTGAATACTTCCTTGCCCATAAATTTGAGTGCCAAATATATCTGGAGACTCAGAATTTTCCGCACTTACTTCTGATGAACTAGCAGTAGTTTCATCGTTTTGGTTCGGAGGTGGTTGGGCAGAAGGTGTGGGCGAAGGTTGAGGAATCGAAATCGACTGGTGCGTTAACTCCAAGAAAGCAGAAGCGGAGAGATTAGTAGAGGAAATAGAAATCGGTTTGGCCTCAGTTTCTCCTAAATTATTGTCTTCTGGTGGTTGCTGTTGAGTATCAGGAACAGCAGCATCACTGATGGGTGGTGCTGGCACTTCGGCAAGACTAATCTGACGACTAGTATCTCCTAACACTGAGCTTGGTGGTATGACTGTTCCTGGTGCGACAGAACAGTTAAAAACTGTTGTGGCTGCACCAATACAAGCATTTGTACCAATTTTGCCGATTCCTACCATCAAAAAGCCGGCTCCTAGGTTAGCCCCTGCTTCTATTTCCAGGGTTCCTTCATTGACTTGGAGAATTGACCCCATACCAATACAAACACCAGGGCCAATAATGATTTTGCCGTTGGTAGCCGCTTGGAGTATGACACCAGGTGCTAATACTGCACTGGGATGAATGATCACCTCGCCACTAATATAAGGGTCAAAGTTATTGTGGAGGCGCAGTAGCGGCACAGACATGGAAAATTAAACCTCGGAAGATAGAAGTGCCGAGTGCTGAGTGCAATTACAGCATCTTCAGTTTAGAAATAAAATGAGTAGTTTACTAAACTGACTTGCCTTTAACTCAGCGAGAAGCCGGAGCGGCGGAAGCCGCCGCTCTGAACTTCGGTGATTCAGCACTTTCAACTCAGCACTTCTACGGACGTTGAATAATTGTTTCTAACACACGACGTTTGGCTTTGGGGTCAATGCCAATCAAGCGCAGGTATTCACCTTCATATTCAGACAGGTATGCTTCTAAAGCTGCGATCGCATCTCTTTCTGATCTAGCCTCAATTTGGCCACAGCTAGACCAAGAACCAGTCCGAAAACGTCTTTGGTCTACGTGTTCAGCACTAATTTTGTAACCGCCAGCCAGCAATTGCCGTAACTGGTCTACAACTTCTGCATTCAAACGGTTGCTGCTGACAGGCGCTGTTGCTGTTGCTGTTGCCGAGCCATAACTGCTGGTAGCAGCGTAAGATTTTTGGCCATTCGAGGGCGCAACTGGGCCATTCGGTCTTTGAATAATACTTTCTAATACCCGGCGTTTAGCTTTCGGGTCAATGCCAATCAAGCGCACATATTCACCTTGATGGCTTTCAATACATTCTTCTAAGGCCGCTACAACTTGGTCGGCTGAAGTAGCTTCTATCGGCTTACAACTAGCCCAAGAGCCAGTCCGAAAACGACGCTCATCTACGTGTTCTGTCCCAATTTTATAGCCACCAGCCAAGAGTTTGCGGATTTGGTCTACAGTTTCCGCACTGATGGAACCAATTCCAGCACTGCTACTATGACCATTGCCGTTGTAGCCAGCACTACCTGTACTTGCGGGAGCTTTAAAGCTGGTAGTTGGTTGAACTACACCATCTGGGCGTTGAATAATAGTTTCTAACACCCGACGCTTACCTTTGGGGTCAATCCCAAATAAACGCACGTACTCACCACTATGGTCTGCCAAACAGCCTTCTAATGCTGATAAGGCTTCATTCAATGATCTGGGTTCAATTGGCTGACAGCTAGTCCAACAACCTGTACGGAACCGTCTTTGATCTACATGTTCTGTACCAATTTTGTAACCTTGCTCCAGTAGATAGCGTACTTGATCGACTGTTTCTGCACCCAAGCTATTGCTCGCCACTTCACTACTCCTTTCCAACTCTAAAACAGTTAAACCATTACTACTTGTATAAGATTTAGCTAATTCATCCCGGATGGGTGCAATACATTTGTTATCAGCAGCACAAAGATAACCAGCCCGCAGTGCCTGATTAATTCCCACGACATGATGGGCAAATTGCTGGTCTTGGTTCTGCACATCTGGCAGACGGTCAGCTTGCTGCTGGCTGGTGATTATCGCTCCCGACGGTACATATTTACCTGGGGGAATTTCTACATCTTGTATTAAAGCGTGCATCATCACGATGCAACCTGCGCCTACTCTGGCATTAAATACTGTGGAGCGAAAGCCAATAAAGCAGCTATCCCCTACATACGCTGGGCCATGAATCAAAGCCATGTGGGTAATGGAAGCATTCTTCCCAATCCACACCGAGTATTCATTGCCATCATCACCGATGACTCGGCCTTGCTCCAACCCATGAATCACTACACCATCTTGGATATTGGTATTTTCACCGATGTAAAAAGGTGTACCTTCATCCGCCCTAATCGAAGTCCCTGGAGCGACGATTACATTTGCACCAATCCGTACATCTCCAATCACGTTGGAGAAGGAGTGGACAAATGAGGTTTTGTGGATTTCTGGCTCAGCTAAACTTCGTGACCACGGGGTTGGGGGTGCCGCCGTGCTGCTGACTGCCATTGCGAGATTCCTCCTGAATTAAGCTTTTTGTCTGTTAGTCTTTGGTCACTTGTCCCTTGTCCTTTGTTCTTTGTCTCAAACCAATGACTAATGACTAATGACTAATGACTATCTATATTGGTCTTTTTTACTGTAAATCAGGCGATCTTGAACATGAATAGTATCAATTATCGCCACCACTGCTGCATCCAAAGGGCGTTGTTCGTTGCCAAGAATTTGACGAGCGGCGCTGCCACGGCTGACTAGCACCCACTCATCTACTCCTGCGCCTACGGTATCTGCTGCTACCTCGTACTTTGGTAAGGTATTTCCTTCTTCATCCACTAACTGCAACATCAGTAGTTTGACACCGCGAAGACTTGGATCTTTTTGAGTGCTAACTACTGTGCCACGTACTTTGGCAATTTGCATTATATGTTATGGTCTTCTACCGCCGAAAGGTCGAATTGCGTTAACATTTTCCCGGAATTGCTCTACGTCTTCTGTATAACGAATTGGCAGGACGTATTCTAAGTTTTCATGGGGACGAGCAATGATGTGTGTCGATAGCACTTGTCCGCCATTAACTCGCTTCACTGATTCCACACCTGCTGCTACAGAAGCTTGGACTTCGGAAACATCACCCCGCACAATTACTGTTACCCGACCACTACCGATTTTTTCGTAACCTACTAAGGTTACACGGGCAGCTTTCACCATCGCGTCAGCAGCTTCTACTACTGCTGGAAAGCCAAGTGTTTCTACCATTCCCACTGCAATTGACATTAGTTTTGATCCCTATTTAAATTTTCTCAAACAAACAAAAGCCTAGCTCAAGCAAGCAACCCCGTTAGTCATTTTGTATTATCGACTGTTAAGTGCGAAACTGTTCCACTGCTTCTGTGTAACGAATCGGCAAAACATATTCCAAGTTTTCGTGGGGACGAGCAATGATGTGGGTGGAAACCACTTCACCACCATTTACTCTTCTGGCTGCTTCAATTCCAGCTGCAACTGAGGCTTGCACTTCCGAAACATCACCCCGCACAATGACGGTGACACGGGCGCTACCAATTTTTTCATACCCTACCAATGTTACACGGGCGGCTTTAACCATCGCATCAGCAGCTTCTACTACTGCTGGAAAGCCCTTTGTCTCAATCATTCCAACTGCAATTGGCATCGCAGAAACTCCTAAAAATTTAATCCAATCAGTACTGTGGTTTGAAAATTGTGACGGGGAAGCTCATCTTGAGCTAAAAGACACTTCCAAAAATAAGCATAGGAAAGCTTGGCTCCCCTGGCAATATAAATTAGTATAATAGTTTATAATAAAAAAGTTTTAAAAAACTTAATTCTTTGTCATACGGTGTTTCTGCTCTGTTTAAGTCCACTGATTCCAAGAGCAGGCGCTTATGCTTTATAATTTTTTTATTACATATCCAAATCGCTGTTCATAGCCAAGACTAATCGTCTCTGGTGAGGAAGGTAAAACTACTGCATCTTTTACAGTTTCTATCTTTCCTCCGTTTTGTGGTATGTAAATAGGAATATCTAAAAAGCATATAACTTTTTTAAATATATCTGATAAATATCTCTGCTAAACATCAGAAATAGAAATTTACAAATGAGTATGGTTCCAATGAAAGGTGGAGAATTTGAATATGTAAATAAATTATGTTAGCTGACATTTAGGCATTAATTTTGCAATCCTAAAAATTATTACACATTTTTTAGAAACCAAATTTAACATAGATTTTCATCCAAAAAGCTAAGTCAAAGATGATTTTTCAAAAGGTAAAAAAAATTCAGGCAGAGTTGTAAAGGTAAGCAAATTAAATGAATCAGTTTCTATTTTCAACAAGTTGGTGTGTGCCTTTGTATAGCTTGATAGGCGCACTTTTAACTTTGCCCTGGGCGATGGGAGTCATTAGAAGGACAGGCCCTAGACCAGCAGCTTATATCAACTTGTTGACTACTGTTTTGGGTTTTGCCCATAGCTTGTTTGTCTTTAAAGATGTTTGGGACAGAGAACCAGAGAATTTACTGGTTAGTTGGTTTCAAGCGGCAGATTTAAACTTATCCTTTGCATTAGAACTATCGCCTGTGAGTATTGGGGCGACTGTTTTAATCACTGGCTTAAGTTTGTTGGCACAAATTTACGCTTTGGGCTATCTAGAAAAAGATTGGTCTTTAGCACGCTTTTTTGGGCTACTGGGATTTTTTGAAGCGGCATTAAGTGGTTTAGCTGTTAGTGACTCTTTATTTCTCAGTTATGCTTTGCTCGAAGTCCTGACCCTATCTACATACCTGCTGGTGGGTTTTTGGTACGCACAACCTTTGGTGGTGACAGCAGCGCGGGATGCTTTCTTAACTAAGCGGGTGGGCGACTTGTTGTTGCTGATGTCTGTGGTGACGCTTTCGAGTTGGGCTGGCAGTTTGAATTTTTCGGATTTGTATGAGTGGGCGCAAACCGCAGAATTAAGCCCAGTGGCCTCTACATTACTAGGTTTAGGATTAATTGCGGGGCCAGCAGGTAAATGCGCTCAGTTTCCTTTGCATTTATGGTTAGATGAAGCGATGGAAGGGCCAAACCCAGCTTCGGTGATGCGAAATTCGCTGGTAGTCGCTGGTGGTGCTTATCTACTCTACAAACTGCAACCAATTTTGGCTTTATCACCAGTGGCGTTGAATGCGCTGATAGTCATGGGTTCAGTGACGGCAGTAGGGGCCACTTTGGTGTCTTTGGCTCAAATTGATATTAAGCGATCGCTCTCCCACTCCACTAGTGCATACATGGGACTGGTGTTTTTGGCGGTAGGGATGCAGCAAGGAGGCGTAGCTTTAATGCTGCTGTTGACCCATGCGATCGCCAAAGCATTATTATTTATGAGTTCGGGTTCGGTAATTTATACCACCAATACCCAAGATTTAACTGAAATGGGCGGTTTATGGTCGCGGATGCCAGCTACCACTACCGCCTTTGTTGTGGGTGCGGCTGGGATGATTACATTACTGCCACTGGGAAGCTTTTGGGCAATGTTGTCCTGGGCTGATGGTTTGGTGGCTATTAGCCCTTGGGTAATTGCCATTTTAGTCATTGTAAATGGTTTCACAGCCTTAAACTTGACGCGGGTATTTCGCTTAATCTTTTGGGGTAAACCACAGCAAAAAACTCGCCGTACACCGGAAGTCGGCTGGCAGATGGCATTGCCAATGGTAACGCTGACCATCATGACCTTACTACTACCCCTGATGCTTCAGCAATGGTACTTACTGCCCAGCCGGGAAAGTATTAATTGGTATGTAGTATCAACATTGCTGGTTTCGACTGTAGTTGGAGTAGG